>JAOAJQ010000007.1:0-1324 GCA_026414125.1 Thermoproteota archaeon | reverse complement strand
ATGGATAAGAATTTATGTGAAAGACATGCCGCTTATGGAGACAAAGGTCTGGGTCAGGAGGAATACTAGAATTGACAACCCGGTTGTCATAATAGGATTACCAGGACTAGGTAGGATCGGTGGAATAATATCTAGGTATCTAATAAGGAAGCTTAATACGAGGCTCGTAGGCATAGTTACATCCCCATATTTCAGCAATCAAGTGATAGTGGGTAAAAACGGTGTGGCAAGAATCACTGCGGTGAAAATATACAAGAGTGAAAACAGGTTTAACGACTCCGACCTTCTCGTAGTTACGGCCGATGAGCACTTGGAAAACATCTGGGGAGAGTATGATGTTGCCATGAAAATGTTGAAATTCCTAGTTAAACGGGGAGTTAGGCTGATAGTTACTGCCGGAGGCCACGTTTCCGCATCGGAATCTAAGAAGGCAATAGGCTTCGCGAGCAGCAGGCAGCTTTTGAAAAAGCTTGAAGAAGCGGGTTGCAGGAAGGCTGAAATCGGAACCCCCGTGGTCGGACTGTCGGGAATAATCTTGGGATTAAGCAGCATAATGGGGGTTGACGCGGTATGTATACTGGGAGAAACAACCAGTATACGTCCAGACGCCGAGGGTTCCAGAGAAGTTTTAAAAGTGTTAAACAGGTTCTTGAACCTCAAACTGGATATTGAAGACTTTCAGCGCGAGGAGGAGAGGATAAACGAGATAATAAGCAGGTATGAGAAGAAGGTGAGGCAGTTAATGCAGGATGAGAGGGCACGTAGAATAGCAGAGTCCTTCAGGCTTCCGGACTATGTAAGCTGACTTGACGGTTAAGGAACTTCTATTCTTACTTCGTACACGACATATGAGAAAGCATAGCTAGTTATATTGCCTCCTTCAACGCCTTCAGCGAATTGCAGGAATCCTGCTTCAATGCTTTTCACTCCCTCGCGCAGCGGAAGGGTTTCAACTAGTGTTCCATTGACCATTATTTCAAGGAGAGTGCCTCTATAAGTAAGCCTGTATTTTCCCGGGAAAGCCGGGTAAGTCTTCTTAACCTCCCCGTTTACCTTGACTATTAACGAAGCATTCGCCTTCAAACCTATTGAAGCATTACCTACTTCAGCCGTGCCCTCAGAAACGTGAACCCTCTTAATGTTAACCGCCATGCTAACGCCGGGTATTAGTGGCAGGGAGTAGAGTTTCGAAGAGTTTCTCAAAGCCGTGCCAGGGGACGAGCCTAAGACCAGCGACTCCTCTCCGTAGGACGAGTTGTAATTCACCTTGTAAACGGATACGAATCCATAGGATGGAGAGAGGAAGACCAGCTCGTAGAACGGA
>JAOAJQ010000079.1 GCA_026414125.1 Thermoproteota archaeon | reverse complement strand
CCTCCGGGCCTCCTCCTTATCGACGCTCCCGCTATAAATGAGGGGCTCAGCCACTTGGTCTCCCACCTTCAGAACGGGGTTCAGCGAGTTCATAGCTCCTTGAAAGACCATTGATATTTTCTTCCATCTAACTCTTTTTTTAAATTCGTCATTTTTCAAACTCATAATATCCATGCTATCGATCAGTATATTCCCATCGTACTTTGCCACATTCTTAGGAAGCAGCCTCATTATAGCTCTAGCTAAAGAGCTTTTACCGCATCCAGATTCCCCTACTAGGGAAAGAGTTTCCCCCTTCCTAAGACTGAAACCTACGTCGTCTACAGCTTTAACTACTCCTTTTCTGGTGCCATAGTAAAGGCGAAGACTCTTCACTTCCATTAATGAGTTCAACGCTATTCTTTCCCTTCTCGCAGACTACGAAGACTTGCTTTTCAGCTTTTTTATAAATTTTAACTATCTCTCAATTTATTTCTGCTGAATAGTTTATTAACACATGCCGTATCATGAATAATGGGCGCTGCAGGGTTAGCAGCAAGCATCGCTTTCCACTAGATGAAAAGACGTTTCTCGCAGAGGATTATTTCTGGAGAATAACTCTACTCGTAAACGTCATATATAGTGCCCTTACATCACGTGCTGCTCGGTTAAGACCTTAAACAGGTTAGGATAAAAACTGGCAGGATAGGCTAGTCCGTTGCAATTAAGAAACAGGTTCTATGCAAATAATTTCTTAGACTGGACTGCTGAAGAAAGCCTATTTATCGCAAGACTCACTATAAAGGCGTCGACGAATTTAACAAACTCGTCTTCAGTTGACAGGAAATGGTTTAAAGCTTTCTTCATTAATTCAAGCGCCTTCTCGTAATTCTCTTGAATATACTGCTCAATAGCCTCGAGAACAAGGGTGACGAAAGCATTGTGATGAAGTAGAATGATGGCGGACTTTTTTCGAGCCAACCCTTCACTGTTCTGCGTGATTTTTTCAATATGTTTTCTACTCTCTTTTACGAACTCGAGTAGTTCCTTCAAGTTTTCCGGTTTCGTCAGGTAATCCCTGTGTTCATAGCTGCTTGCATCGGCGAATGAATAGACCTTCTCCAAGTACTCTGAAACGAATTCTGCTGAACCGCCGAACGCTGCCTGAAGGTAACTTCTCTTTATGTCTTCTAGACTAGCGTTTTTATTCCAAAGTGTTTCAGCAAGTATCTTCATGTTGATCCCTGTCGGGTAGAAGGCGCGCAGGGTTTGACAGGATAGTAGACCGTTTAACCCAATTTTATCTAAATCACGCAGGTCTTGCCACAGGGTTTTCCCAATATCTCCTTTCAGGAAGTCGAAGCCGAATGCGAACCAGAAGTGATAGTCAAACAGAAAGCTGTCTGACTTCAAGGTTTTCTGCCAGGCCCTGAGCAACTGGATAAACTCGCTGTTTGTTCTAGGCGGGACTATTCTGTTCCTCGGAGGCTCTGTAAGGGAGAACGGTTCCGAACATTTCTCGTCGCAGAGAGGGTGAAGATAACAACGGCTTATTGGTGCGAACATGAAGATAGTGTTTCCATACTTGTTGTCAACAAATTCCTTGGTCGGAGCCCAAAGAGTGTTTGAATAACACAGGAAGACGATCCTCGTCTTACAGTTTAACTCACCGAGTCTATGTGACACAGCGTTTACAAGCTTAGAATACCAGTCTGAGGGAGACATTTTCCGGCATTCTGGGCATTCACAATGATTGTTCATTCCGTCTGAAAGCCAAAAGTGGAGTATGTCAACCTCAGGATGTTCCAACGCGTATTGAACAATATGGTCGACAATCACCTGAAACGCTTTGGGGTTTGAGTAGCAGAGCTCCGTGTTAACGGCGATTCCACCAAACAGCTCCCTTCTTCCGTTTACCAGGGCCAGAAGCCGCCTTTGCTCCTCTTTAACCTCGCCTTTCTCGGGATCCCATCCGAGGCCTTGAATGCCGATTGACTCACAGGTCCAGCCGTGGCCTACGCGTTCAACAATCATGCCTCTTTTCTTCAACTCCGCTATTATTCTAGCATCCTGTCTTAGAGCCTCTTCCACAGACATCTCTGGAGAGGGTTTCGCCACCGGATTGTATTTCCTAGTGTAATACCTGTTGTAGAAGTAGCGCGACGTTTTGAACTGTAGGAAAAACTCGTTGAGCCTTTGCTTAGCCATCCAGTCTACGAAATCTATAACGATCTCGGGCGTTACAGCCCCTTCAATGCATACACCCCGGTGAACATATGAAGCGGTTTCCTTAATGTCGAAGCCATCTGTCCTTGCCTTCTTAATGCTCGGCAACAATTCTCCGTCTTCACCCGGCCATAACCATTCTGCCCCGTGTAGTCTCAAATAGTAGTATGAGGCGAATAGAACGCTCCTAGGGTTAGATCCGGAAATAAACAAGCATCGCCCCACCGTCTTCAGGATTATCGTGTCCCTTACCTCGTCTTCGCTGACAGAGAGGTTAACGCCGGCTAGCATAAGGTCTTTCGGCAGCCCCAAGCAAATACCCTCTTCACCTCTATAAACATCTATGTTTTTTACATGATAACTTAAACCCGTCATTTTTTTCAGATATCGGGACAGCTCTTCGGCTGCAAAACTGACGACGGGGTCTTCTCCAACAACATATATTTGAGTTTCGCTAATCAGATCGGGGTTTTCGCCTTCCATAGAACTAACGTCATTATTCTAAACTTAAACTTTTACCTGTTTAGGAAAATAAGGCTTTATGTTAGTGCTGCTCAAATTAATTCAACAGACGTTTTTATTTTATGGGTCTCAAACCCCTACAGGTATTTCTAAACCCGAGAGGTTACCTAATGATGGCTTTATTAAGATTAAGGGTGTTTCACGATAAATGCACAGCGTGTGAAGTAGAGAGGCATGCACATGAAAATTCTGCCGATGGGTTCGTTAGCATTATTGAAAGAGAACTGGCGGATAAAGTTGTGGCGATTTACGCGGGTGGAAGTTTTGCAAGGGGTGACTACACGCTTGGGAGGAGCGATGTTGACTAGAACCTCTGACGATAGATTCGAATGAGGGTTGTAATGATTGTTAGAAAGCCTAGGTTCATGATCTAGTGCCTATTATTAGAATATCGTTGTTAAACTCGGACATTTCTATCACCGAATAGTCTTCGAAAGTCTTTACATTCGGTTTGAAAAACTTCGTCGACCCAAGGACTATTCCCTCCCATTCGTATGATGCTCCGTCAATCTTGAGCTTTACATCCCAATTATACGGGGTGTAAACAACTATTTTCTCCTTGCTTTCCGAAACCCTTATTTCAGCCGTTTCGTTTAAAAGCTTACTGTTAGCCGGCTCTATGTCGAACAGATCGTTCTTCTCAAAGAGCTGTTTTGCGAAAGCCGCGTCAAACGCCCCTGGAAACTTTAACGCGACGCTCCATTCGTAAGGCGCTCCTGAAAAAGGCTCGCCGCCAAACTTGCACCCCCTCCTGTGCCACGGCCATACTCCGTGAGAACCATAGGCTGTTCCGGCTTTAGCACCAGATAGTAGGCTCTGCCATATGGCTTTCCTAACGTCAAAACTGTTGAACCTACCGTATTTATTTCCATGCGAGTGGCCTTCGTAACACGGCTCACCGTTCACGATTGGTCTTTTAACCGGCATATTGTAAAACCTCTGGGCAAGCTCGTAAGATAAGTGTTGATGCTCTTTCAAGTGTCCCGACTGATACATGTAGAAATCGTATTCAGGTGATTTAATGAAAGTCTCAGGCAGGTTCCAAAACCCTCCCATTATATGCATAGTGGTAAGAGAATCTGGAGACCTATTCTTAACAATGTTTAGTGCATTTTTATAATACTCTATGGATTCGTCGGTTTCAAAATCCGTGTCCCCGCTTATTATGAAAATGGGATTGTATTTTCCAAACCTCTCCACTATATAGCTTACGTACTCTTCTAGTTTTTCTATTGGAATTATTCTAGACGGGTTTATTTTAGAACCCCACGTTCCCCTAACGTAATTACACCACAATAACACTAAGGCGGGAACGAAACCCTTATCAACAGCAGCCTCAACCATTTTTTCAGCCCTATCGAAATACTTTTCACTCCTTCTGCTGAAATCCCACCCTCCGTCCGGAAGAGCCTCAAAGGGCTCCGGAGAGTTTTCCATTAGGCTCCTATCGTGTTGAGGAAGAATATTTATTTGCAACGCGTTGAAACCCTGCATCCTTCTATACTCAAGATAGTAATCCCACTCCTCATACGTTGCATTGGTAAAAGCACTCCAGCAAGTATCTGCAAGATAGAAGAATTTCTCCCCTTCCCTAAGGAAGAAATCTCTACTCTTTGAAACAGTTATTCTCCCAGTACCACCCAAGCACAACCACCATCCTATAAGCCTATATAAGCCTGTAGATTTAAAGCTGTAGCCAAAATCCGCTGCATGCTTGGCTTAAAAGCGGAGATGCTCTTAGGAGGATAATGTGAGTTGCTTTCAGTTCTTATTTTTCTCAACAAGCTTCAGGAACTTCTCGAAATATATTCTTGCATCGTAAGGCCCCGGCGAAGCCTCCGGGTGGAACTGTACGCCGAACACGGGTTTATCTTCCATCTCAACACCTTCCACCGTCCCATCGTTTACGTTCAGGTGTGTAAGCTTCAGCCCAGAGCCTTCGAGGCTCTCCTTGCTCACTGCGAAACCATGGTTCTGGCTTGTTATGAGAACCCTGCTTGTTTCAAGGTCTATGGACGGATGGTTCTGGCCTCTGTGGCCAAATTTCAACTTGTAAGTGGTTGCCCCGAGGGCTAGGGATATCAGCTGGTTTCCCAGACAGATCCCAAAGACGGGTAGGCCGTATTCGATTAACCCCCTGACGGTTTTGAAAGCGTAATCGAGGATTGCAGGGTCTCCGGGACCGTTTGAAATAACAACACCATCTGGCTCGAAACTCATGATTTTTTCCGGAGGGGTGTCGTGTGGAACCTGGATTACTTTAAAGCCCAGCTCCAGAAGGTTCAGTATGATCGACTTCTTGACGCCGAAGTCTAGAAGAACTATCGTGTAACCGTTCTCTTTAGCAGGAGTATGCTCTTTAATCTTTCTGGTGGAGACTTCGGCAGCCAGGTTTCTCCTGTTAGGATCCTGAACCTTTCTAGCTTTATGCAGGAGCCCATCGATATCCACTTTCTCATCATCATAATACACTTTCAAAATCCCCAGCTGAGTCCCCATGACTCTTATCTTCTGAGTCAGCATCCTCGTGTCCACCCTTGAAATACCGGGTACGGATTCCTTCTCCAACCATTCAGGCAGGGACATCACGGATGTGAAGTGGCTGGGCGTGTCTATACACTCCCTGACGACGAAGCCCCTGATCTTAGGCCTGTCAGACTCGAAATCCTCAGGGTTAACACCGTAGTTTCCTATCAACGGATAGGTTTGAATAAGTATCTGACCCCAGTAGGACGGGTCTGTTATTGACTCCACGTATCCAACCATGCCGGTGTTGAAGACAAACTCGCCGTCAACCTCTCCCACGGCGCCGAAGCCCTCTCCGCGGACAACAGTCCCGTCTGCAAGAACTATTACAGCCTTCTTACTCTCATACTTGTTTTTCGTCACAGATTTATTCGAGGAGGAAGGTTCATGCCCCCGTCTATTTAAAGGTTATCCGCAAAGAAAATAAGCCGGTGTCAAGCATGGAAAACGATGTTGGAGAGCGGGTTTAGAAGAAGAATCCTTGAGAAGGCTTTTGAGAAGCAAAGCAGAGTAGTACTGGCTTTCGACGAGCATAATGGTGAGGAGGCTGTTAACAGGCTAAGCACACTGTGTGAAAGCCTACGTGAACACGTGGTTGGTATTAAGATAGGTTTGCCAACGATGCTTTCAACCGGTCTAAAGAGTCTAAGCAGGCTTGTTAAAAGGTTTAACGAGGATTACGTGTTCATATCCGACGTTAAAATGGCTGATGTCTCGCATGTGAACAGCCTTACTTCCAGGCTTCTCTACGAAGCGGGTTTCGACGCAGTGATATCGCACGGCTTCATAGGCTACGAGGGTGGTTTAGACGGTCTTTTCAATGAGGCTAAACGGTTTTCAAAAGGGGTGATAATCGTGGTGAGCATGAGCCATACTGGCTCAATAGATTTTATAGACCCTGTGGCAGACATGCTTGTTCAAACGGCTTTGAAACACGGGGCGGATGGGGTTGTTGCTCCCGCCACAAGGCTTAGAATAGTGGAGGAGGCAAGGAAGAAGGCTGGCAGCAGTCTTCTAATACTGACCCCTGGCGTCGGTGCTCAGGGAGCACCCTATGGTGCTGGGCTTTCAGCCGGGGCTGATTTCGAGATAATCGGCAGGAGCATAACGGGTTCTCTGAAC
>JAOAJQ010000078.1 GCA_026414125.1 Thermoproteota archaeon | reverse complement strand
GACAAAAGCGGGAGACCTACTCCCATACCTGTCCCTGGGTCTGAAAGGATGTTCGAAGTGGATTCAGTAATAGTTGCGACAGGAGGGGTCTCTACACCGCCATTCAAGAAATACTCGAGCAGGATACGCGTGGGCGATGACGGCAGGATAATCGTGGACGATAAAAGGAGAACAAGTTGGAAGGGTGTTTTCGCAGCCGGAGACGTTGAATCAGGACCCTCCCTAATAGGACCAGCTTTAAAATCTGGTTTGATTGCTGCGGAATCCATAAAGGAATACTTGATTAAAAAAGTGTAACATCCCCTAAGTAGAAAGTGTTAACTCATTATTCCGATTGTACGCAGATAAACTTCATTCTGATGGTGGACCAGCTCGAAAATTTTTAAACAGGATTCTCTTCTTAAGGAAATGGTTTTAAAAGTCCCATTCGACAGGCATTTCCCTATCCTCTATCGCAGCCCTGTATATTGCTTCGAGGATAGCTTGGACTCTTAGCCCCTCGATGGCGGGAGAGAAAAGGGGCCTGCCTTCTTTAACCGACTCTATGAACTTCCGGATTCTCATCTCATATATGTCTACACTAGGCATCTGATCCTGTGGCCTAATCGTCACCCTTATACCCTGAATCTCCTTGTATATTTCGAACGGGTCCAGCTGGGCTCCGCCACTCGTACCAAGTAATTCAATGCTAAACCTGTCTTTATCTATGAACGAGGCCCAGTTAGTCTCAAGAAGCATTGTGAAACCATTCTTAAACTTGACCATGCCAAAAGCATTATCCTCAACCTCAAACTCCGTTGGGCTCCATGTTCCACCCCAGCAGCCACGCCTAGCCATTTCAGGATTGTTTCCAAACCTAGTGTAAAATACTCCGAAGGCTGTTTTAGGCCGAGGAAAGTTCATAATGTACATCGTAAAGTCAACGGCATAGCAACCTATGTCGAACAATGGGCCTGCCCCTGCAAGAGCCCTGCTTATGAAGGTTTTTCTCGGAGGTATGCCCCATCTTCTCAAAGCCATTGCCCTAGAATAGTAGATTTCACCGAGTTCACCATCGTTAACCATGTTCCGTAACATGTTTAAATCAGGTCTAAACCTAGTCTGAAAGCCGACGATAAGGATTTTGCCCGTCTTCCGAGATGTCTCATACATCTCCAACGCATCCTTCAGGTTGCCAGCCATAGGCTTCTCAGTTAAAACATGCATACCAGCCTTCAAAGCTGCGACGGTGGGGTCCTTGTGAAGCATGTTTGGAGTACAGATGCTTACCGCGTCAAGCTCCTCCTTATCAAACATGTCATTGAAATCTGTGTAGTAACGAGATATTTTAAAATCCTCGGCTAGGCTTCTCGCAGCATTAATATCAACGTCAGCACAAGCAACGACTTCAACATCGCTTATCTTCTTATAGTATGGAACATGAGTTCCCCTTGCTATTCCGCCACAACCGACTATACCGACCCTGATCCTGCTCATTTTAACCGGGGAGAGAAAGAGGTTTTTAATAAGATTTGCTGAAGCCCTCTTTTTCCAGCAAGCAGAGTTTAAAAGCTACGGGTTATCCCTGGTGCTTCTGATGGCTGGCGATGAAAACAAGAGGAGGCTGAGGCCGATGTATGGGAGGGCTTTCGCAAGCTCTCTAAGCAATAGCATGGTCTCTCCCTTCATTTATGTTTACGCTGCCAGAATTGGGGCTTCCCCCAGTGAAATAGGCTGGATGCATTCTTTCAACAATCTTTTTGTTAGCAGTCTCCAGGTACCTTGGGGAAGGCTCAGCGACATGCTTGGGAGAAGGGTTAGCATTATAGTTGTTACAAGCATCGCGGCATCACTCATCTGGATACCTATGGCTTTGACAGCTGAGCCAAAAATATTCTTAATCCTGGTTGCAGTATACTTCTTCCTGAGCTCCGCTGCAGTCCCTGCTTGGAACGCTCTATTAAGGGAGACGACGCAGCCCTCCTCGAGAAGCCTAGTCGTTTCAAACATGAACATCGCCTCCCTTCTCGGAAGCTTGGTTGCAACAGCATTCTCAGGATGGCTTATAGACTATTCAGGGGGGAGCCTCCTAGCACCCTCCGTGATAGCGGTTTCCGTAAGCCTACCCGGATCCCTAATACTCTTAAGGATAAAGGAGAACAGGATTCGCGAAACCAGTTTCAAAAGCATCATGTCTGCATTCAGGATGTCCGACATACCTGGTTTAATAAACGAGAGCAGCGATTTCAAACTTTTCCTAAAAATGTCAGCATTACAAGGTTTCTTCATGTCCTATGCGTGGCCCCTTTTTACCATCACCACCGCGACGATCCTTAACCTAAGCATGACTCAGGTTGGAGCAATCTCAGTGATTCAAACCATCGCCACGCTAATAGCTCAACCCTTCATGGGACGCCTTGCCACCTTAAAAGGCAAAAAGCGCCTGATGGTCATATATTATGTTTCGCTCACCGCAGTACCATTAGTATACTGTTTCGCCCAAAGCTTTCTCCACCTTGCTATCCTTAGCGTTTACCTCGGAGTCATGTTGGCCGCGGGTAATGCGACAATCCTCCCCTATATTCTAGACATTATTCCTGAAGACCGTGTTGGCGAGCTGACTTCAATATACAACATGATCACAGGAATCTCGCATTTCATGGGCTCGGCTGTCGGAGGGAACATGGACGAGTTAATGAGTCTTTATTTCGGAAGACAGGTGAGCCTTCAAATAGGGTATTTAATTTCTTCAGCTGGAAGACTTGCTTCAGGATTTTTCTTTCTAAGGATTAATGAAAAGTCCTCGACTCGAAAGGTGGAAAAAGCTGCTTAGCAATCATGATAGCTTTAAAACCATTTTTTAGCGCTGGATCATCACAGCTGAACCCTAGAAGAGGTCTAGCGACAATGTTTTGAGAACGCTCTCTATCTCCGTGAGCTCCCGCTCGTTCAGCCTCCAGCCTGCTGCACCAGCATTCTCCTCAGCCTGCATAGGGTTCTTCGCCCCAGGTATCGGGACAATGTTTCCCTCTCTCAGGAGCCAGTTCATAGCGACCTGAGCAATAGTCTTGCCCCTCTCCTTAGCAATCTTCTCCAAGACTTTCAGGAGACGGCTTATCTCAGCAAGGTTCTCGTCCGTGAAAAGCTTGTTACCTCTTCTAATGTTGTCCGAAGGCTTATTGCTTAAACCATATTTTCCGGTTAACGCTCCCTGAGCCAGAGGACTGTACGCGATCACCGTTATGTTCTCCTTCCTGCAGTAAGGAAGGACCTCCTCCTCGATCTCCCTCTGCAGCATGTTATACCTAACCTGGTTTGAAACGATGCTTGCTTCAGACAAGTATCTCCTTGCCTCCTCCAAGTCTCTCACAGCGAAATTGCTAACACCGATAGCTCTTATCTTACCCTCCTTGTAAAGCCTCTCCATGGCGCACATGGTGTGCTTCAGAGGAACCTGCTCCCAAGGGTCAGGCCAGTGAACCTGATAGAGGTCTATCTCTCTTACTCCAAGCCTTCTTAAACTGTGTTCAGCAGCCTTCAAAACATCGTTATACCTCAAGTGTCCGCCGTGAACCTTTGTGGCGATGACAAGGTTCTCCCTTCCAACCACCCTTATCGCTCTGGCAACAACCTCCTCAGAATGACCTCCTCCGTAGGCTTCAGCAGTATCAATAAGGTTAACCCCGAGCTCGTTAGCCCTAACAATCGCCTTTACTATCTCATCATCCTCGACATCAGCACCCCAAGCTTTCCCACTGGCCTGCCAAGCACCCAAGCCTATTATAGAGACCTTCAAACCGTTTCTACCCAGCTCAACATATTCCAATAGGAATCACCACTTTTAAAATAAAAAGTAACCTTATTAAAGGTTCTACGAATACTAAAGGCTCTAACAATTTTAAACACATTTAAACCATGCTAAACTTTAGAGACCAAGTTAAGCATTTGGAAACTGTTTTTACCAGAGTTTAAAAAGATAAGTTTATATGGTTAAAAAGGAGCTTCAATGGAAGAACATGGAGCGGAAGCCTATTAAAAACCTAGGCGAGGAAAAAAGGGAAAGGCTTAATCCGAAGGAAATTTTATGCGCTGAGCAGCATCCTGAAGCTGAGCTCATCGAGATCTCTGTAAAGATGAGAAGAACACCAGGAGTTTTCACAAAGGTTGTTAAGACTCTTTACGAAAAGAAGGTTAAGCTTTTCTCAGGTTTTCACACTGTGAGCAGGGAGGATGATACTGCTCTCATAGGCGCTTTCATAGATATTTCTAACAGCAGTGTCCAAGTGAAAGATATTGCCACGGATCTGGAGAGTATTGAAGGAGTCTTAGAGGTTAATTTTTCAGAGAAAAGGTTTAACGGGCTGATGATAGATAGCCTACATTTCCCACTACTTGTTTCCGGCGAGAGAAGCTTCACGTTCAGAGTTGAAACCTTTGGAAGAATTGTTGAGAGTCTTTACGAGAAGTTTGGAACCGGGGCGGCTGTCGTGCTATACCAGATGGGGGTGTCAGCCGGAGAGGACAAGGTGAGGAGCGTTTTGAACAAGCATCGCATGAATAAGCTGGACGTTTTAAAGCTGATACTGGCGGAGAGGACCGCTAAAGGCTGGTGCATGGCTGAATTGGCTGAGTTCAATACTGACAGAGCAACACTAATAGTTAAAGAATTGTTCGAATGTCTGCCTTTCAAAGGAAGGAAGGGGGAGGCTTTCAGCCAGTTCTTCAGAGGATATTTAGCAGGAATTTTTGAACATGTTTTGAACACAAGCGTAAGCGTAGTAGAGGCAGAGTGTATCGCTAAGGGAGACCCTGTCTGCAGGTTTATTGTTCAAGAGAGACTTTAAGAGAACCTCAGGCTAAGAACCGTTAAATCTCTAAAGCTTATATTTCCGTAGGGTTATGGCTGCTCATGTTTCCAGAGGGTTTTCTCTGGGGGGTTTCAGAAGCAGGTTTCCAGTTTGAAATGGGCGACCCTCTCGGTGAAAACGTTGACCCGAATACTGACTGGTTTAAATGGGTGCATGATCCGGTAAACGTTAGAAGCAAGATTGTTAGCGGCGATCTTCCCGAGAACGGGGTAGACTACTGGGAGCTTTACGATGCTGACCATGAGTTGGCTAAGGGGCTGAGTATGAATGCTTACAGGCTTGGAGTGGAGTGGAGCAGGATATTCCCAAGGAATACTTTTGGAGTCAGGGTTGACGTGGAGACTAAGCATGAGAGAATAGTTAGAATCGACATCGATGAGAAGGCTCTGGAGAAGCTTGAAAACCTGGCTAACACTGATGCTTTAAACCGCTACGAGAGGATTATTGACAATCTTAGAGAGAAAGGGTTTAAGGTGATAGTATGCTTAAACCACTTCACTCTCCCAATCTGGATTCACGACCCTATTGCTGTAAGGGACTCAGGGTTGAAAAAAGGGCCTAGAGGCTGGTATGATCCGGGGACAATCGTAGAGTTTGCGAAGTACGCTGCATTTTTAGCGTGGAGGCTTGGAGGCAAAGTAGACATGTGGGCTACTTTCAACGAGCCAAATATTGTTGCAGAAACAGGTTATTTCATGACTGCGAATGGGTTCCCGCCAAGCGTTAGAACAAACGCTTTAAACGCTTTTAAAAATTTTAAACGCGTCTTGATGAACATGATTGTTGCACACGCAAGGGCTTTCGAAGCCGTGAAGAAGTTTGACGGTCAACGGGCTGATTCAGACAGCCCACTTCCGGCTTCGATAGGCGTTATTCAACACGTTATCCCAGTGATGCCACTAAACCCTTTCAGAGAGGATGATACGAACGCTTCACACTTTCTGAGACATGTTCACAACAACCTGTTCATACAGGCAGTCTCATCAGGATGGGCTGATACAAATCTCAACATGGTTAGGGATGGTGAAGAGTTTGAAAAACACCTTGAGGGGAAGCTAGACTGGCTTGGAGTAAACTATTACACACGGATGATTGTGAAGGGAAGAAGATCCTTTCTTGCGAAGGTATTTATGGGAATCCAGGGGATCCCTAAGATTATGGAGGGCTACGGCTTAACCTGCAAGGCTAAGGAAGTTTCACGTGACGGTAGGCCCACGTCGGATTTCGGCTGGGAGCTTTACCCCGAGGGACTTGCTGAGACGCTTTTCGAAATGTCTAAATACGGTAAACCCATGTTCGTCACCGAAAACGGTGTCGCCGACTCTGAAGACAAGCTTAGGCCAAGGTTTATCGTTGAACACCTGCAGGTTCTCGAGGAGATCGTCAGCAGGAAGAGTGTCGACGTAAGAGGATATTTCCACTGGGCTTTAACCGATAACTATGAGTGGGCACAGGGGTTCAACATGAGGTTTGGACTCTACAGCGTCGACCTTAACACTAAGAAAAGAACTCCTAGGAAGACCAGTGTGGAAACCCTTAGAAGGATCATTCAGAATAGGAC
>JAOAJQ010000077.1 GCA_026414125.1 Thermoproteota archaeon | reverse complement strand
CCCTGGAGCCGAATACGTTGTATACATTCCGAGAGAATGCCCGTCGACCATTTGGGTCGACCTTTCAGAGGCGAGGGGAAGCCTTAGAGCTGAATGGCTAAACCCTGTCACGGGCGAGACAGCCGGCGAGGAGAAAGCTGAAGGCAGGTGGAAAAGAGTATTTACAGCACCTTTTAGCGAGGATGCTGTTCTAATAGTGAGAAGCGTTTAGAATGCTCTAAACGGTTGTTTTTCAGCTGAAGCTCTTAAAAGCTTAGGGCTCGAAAAGCTCCTCGTCACTGGCCTCAGCGACTTCAAAAGCGTCCCGCTCACACCCCTCCCAAGGGGTACCGACGTATTTTTCAGCGTACTTCCTGACTATGCTTGCCCTGACCCGTAGGAAAAGCTGGCTTCCACTAGCGCTTCTAAACCAGGCGGATAATCCGTCACCATTCTTCATAGAAATGCTTCCATCCATAACCGTCTTCAAGCCGTCGACAACACACAGATATGGCTTCTCCCCGGGGGCAGTGGCTTCGCATGCAACAGGCTTGCCTATCGTGTTCCAAGCTTTTAAACCCATTTTCAAACCCAGGACTAAGAATGGGCCAAGATGCCCGTGGAGGCTGACAGCCCTCTCTAAAAGC
The DNA here is from genome assembly GCA_026414125.1 of Thermoproteota archaeon. Taxonomy (GTDB): domain Archaea; phylum Thermoproteota; class EX4484-205; order EX4484-205; family JAAOZP01; genus JAAOZP01. The sequence goes on along the minus strand of JAOAJQ010000077.1, from coordinate 1,055 downwards.
TCTCGTGGAACACGCGTCAGCATTAGATGCTCATCCCATGCTTACGCAAGCCCCTGGCCTCTAGGCTTAAAAACAACGCTACACCGATAACCCATCCCACTGCACCGCCAGCCATGTGGAGCAAAACCCAGCCGAGCACCCCACCCCATCTGATTAGCTGCGGAGCAGCCATGAAGAATACCCCTATTATGAAGCCTGCTACCGCTGCGGAAACCGTTGAAGCAACCAGTAGAAGTATCGCTCCGACTATTCTCCTTCTGAAACAGTTTCCATAGCGGAACACCCAGGTTAAAGCGTCGAACACAACGCTGGCTGCTGTAAAACCCAGGAAATGCGTCCCACCTGGTCTTAAAATGAAATTTATAATGGTTGCCACGAAGCCTACTGTACTCGCCACCCCGAGTTTCCTAATCCACCAGACAGCTAGAATGAGAGAGGCGAAGCCAACCATGTCGCAGAAAATAGGAATACCGAACATGGCGAATATTATCGGTGCAACGGTAGCGTTCAATATTCCCCACAGTGCTGCGAAAAGCGCTATTGCAGCAATATCGCGAACAGTGAAGTAAGTCATCCCGCATCACTCCAGTATTACTTTTATGTGTTTTAGTAATACATATATAAAGCTTCTGGCGACAATTGTTTTCTTTGGCAAAAGCAGATCAAATTATACTGATGAACAAATTTGTTCAACCGGCGTTCTAGCGCTTTCTGAAAAGCACTTTAACGGTTCCATGCGACGCTAAAGTTGCAAGGTGGTTTTGACGTGAGAAACGTTTAACGAAACGTAACCCTTTATGTTTTCAATACGTTACTGAAGCCCCTTCTAGAATGCTAACCTGTTTTTCTAGGGTTTCCGGATCACCTGAAGGAAAAGCTTAAAAATTACGACTGCTCGTAATTTTAAACCGCGTTGCCAGTGAAAACATCAGGCGAAGAAGTAACCCCGGTCGTCGAAGAATATCTCGAATGCATATACAGGCTTCAAGAGAAGGAGGGAGTAGCTAGGACTAGCAGCATCGTTAAAAGCCTTAGAGTCGTCCCAGGGACGGTTA
>JAOAJQ010000076.1 GCA_026414125.1 Thermoproteota archaeon | reverse complement strand
TTGAACACATCTGCTAGATGCCTCATGTATACTGCGATAATGTTTAGCGCCAGTGTTTCACTAGCCATGTTTAAAACCCATGAGAATTTGCCTATCTGCCTAACCAAGCTCAGCTCCTCAGGAGTGTTGAAGGAAACCTCAGACAGACTGTTCACGTCGACACATGCTTTCTCAAGTATTCTGCATGCTCGGGCATACGTGTATTGAAGATACGGGGCGGTGTCGCCCTCCAGCCTAGTGGCGTCCTTAACGTCGAAAACTATTATGTTGTTCTTATCAGTCTTGAAGAGAGAGTATCTTATGGATGCGACGCTCAGATGCGTGCTCACACTCCTGACCCATTCCTCATCCTTAGACGGGTTTCTCCTCCGGGTCTCATCGTAAACCTTCTGAAACACCGTCTTAAGAAGGTCGTTAGCATTGAAAACTATTCCTTTCCTACCGGACATGTGAACCATCCTCTTTTCCTTCAACTCCTCGACCCCTATCAGCTCGCTAGCCGTCTCTCCGGAGAGGGTGACAACCTCGTAGAGATATGGGAGGTATTTTTTCTCAGGCGGGGCTCCAAGCTTTCTCAGAGCATGCTCAACAACTTTCTGCGGGTACTCCTGTCTCTTGTCAACAACCGTTATTGCCAAGTCTGCCCCAGAGTAATCGTATTCCTCCCCATCCCAGTGCGTCGTTAAAAGAGTCCTCCCATTCGGCTGGTCAACCCATTTCTTCACCCTGAACCTTCTCGGAGTTAAACCAAGCTTCCACGCTGCGTAAGCAATATCCTTGCCAACGTAGGTGGCTGTGCCGTCTGACCTTACGAGAACCTCGTCAGGCGCCTTAAGCCTACTGAACTCTTCAACATCCCTAAGCCTGATCATTAAACACCCCTTGTTTTCACCCTCTTCCTCCAAGTAGGCTTCACCCCTGCTTTTCAACTCGTTCACCGCCCACTCGAATATCCCTGACCTCAACACGTCGGTCTCCCAGTTTAATAAATCGTAAAATATTCTGAAGCTCCAAGCTGTTTCAAGCTGGCATTCAACAACCTTCTCCGAGAAAAACCTGGCGAAATCAGCCACCTCGTTTCCACCCTCCTCAATCCTTCTTATTATCTCGCTCCTCAGCCTCCTCAGCTCCTCGTCCTTCTCAATCTTCTCGCTGTACTCTGCGTAAACCCTGCCACTATACTCATCAAACTTTATGCCCTCCGGGGGCTCCAGAGGAGTCTTCATAAAGTAATGGGCTAGAATATTATCGGCAACCTGGGAGCCGCTGTCGTCAATATAGTTTACAACGATCACCTCATGGCCTAGGAACCTTAGGAGCCTCGCCAAAACGTCTCCGATGACAGCGTTCCTCAGCGTACCCACGTGCAGAGCCTTATTCGGGTTAGAATTGGTATGCTCTATAAGTATTTTCCTACTGGCAACAGGGAACTTTCCGTAATCGTCGCGTTTAGAAAGAGCTTCGTTCAACACTTTGACGGAGTATTTCACAGGGTCGAATCGGAAATTGATAAAACCGTTCACGTTTTCAACATGCTTCAAAACCTCTATCTTACTCACGTCTATGGCTGCTATAATCCTGTCAGCTATCTCCACAGGGTTTAAACCGTGTTTCCTAGCCAAGTCGAAGGCCACGGGGGTTGCAAGGTCGCCGAGCTCAGGGATAGGTGGCTCCTCAACCCTCGCCCTAACAATAAACCCTAGTCCCTCAAGCGCCTGGTTCACGTGAAACCTTATTCTTTCAGCCTCCTCTAGAAACCCCATTCTACAACCGGTTTTGAAGCGGAACTGGGTTAATAAGGATTAACTTAAACCGGCTACTGGTTTTTCAGCTTTTCCTTCAGCCTCCACTTTGATGCTAGCGTCTCGAAATCCTTCTTGAAAACCTTTCTGAGATAGGGCAGATAGAAGTTTATTTCCTTGCTGGTCATGTATTGAAACTGATACTCGCCCTCGTAGGGAGAGGGTTCTCCAACTCTGGTTATGAACTCTATATGCATGAAGGGGTCTCCCTTTTTAACAACCACAGGCTCCCTCTCGTTGTTCAGGTTCACAATCTCCAGTGCAAGCCTTCCGACGAAGCCGCTGTGAACCTTTGCCGCGTTTAAAAAGGACAGGCCTGCTCTGCCGTAACGGCTTTTAGCAGTGAGGTGTGCGACAATGTTCGGCGGTGTGAAAACTATTTCGTTAGATATCACGTTCTTATGCTCAAGATATTGAAGCTTAACGTCCTCCATAACCGTTAAAACATACCCGTCTCCATCCATATATTTCTCGTCGAACGGATGAATTATCGGCAGTCTCTTCACCATTTTCAGCAGCTCGCTTTTCCCCAGTATACTCATCAGCCTTTACGCTCAGGGACACTAATATAAATTTTCAATAAGCCTTTTCAGCTCTCTAACCCTGTCTTCAATCTCGTTAACGCTGAAGTCGAAGAAGGGCCCTGTTTTCTCAGCCTTAATGCTTGAACAGGCTGACGCGTATAGGCTTGACTCCACTAGGCTTCCTGTTTCAAGATGCTTCGCAAGGAAAACAGCTGCGTAGACATCCCCGGCTCCAGTCGGGTCAAGCGTCTCTACATTGAAAACAGGCATGTAGAAACATCCCTGCTTGTAAACAACCATGGAGCCGTGTTCAGAGTTAGTCAGCTCAACAATCATCTTTGGATTGATTTCAAAAAGCTCCTTAACGTCACTATTCAGAAAGAAAAACTGCTCGTCAACATTCATGTGAACATAGTTAATCCTGCTGAGAGCATCCTCCGAGAGCATTCTCTTAACGTGTTGAACACGCCCATCGACACCACTAGCCCTGATGAACCCCTGCGCATCGATAGAAACCTTGCAGCCTGCTTCCTCAAGTTCCTTGAAAACCCTGTGGTCGACCTCGTTTAAAACAGGCGTAACATGGATGGCGTCGAAAGCTGAGAGCTTGCTCCTTTCTACAACAATCTTTCTAGAAGGCTCTCCAGACGTCTTCTGAAGCCTAGAGTTACCTTGGTAAACGTTTTCAAACAGGATGCTTCTGTCAAGCTCCGTAGCGTAAACCTTAACACCCTTCCGCTTAAGACTCTCAACCCACTCAGGGTTCATATCCGGCCCGTAGGCTGTGAAGAGAACTGTTTCAACACCTATTCTGGAGAGGCTGAGCGAAGAGTAGAATCCTCCCCCACCCATATAACTGTAGGACCCGCCCCGGCTCACGTTAACGTCTATCGTTAAAGCACCTATCACGCCTATTCTGAGAGGCCTCCTAGACATTTAGACGCAGAATCAAGCTAAGCCCCCTATTTAACCGCTATTAGCATTAGGTAACCTCTCCGCTTAAAAGCTTAAAAACCTGCCTGACGAGAATTATTGGTTAAACGTTTTCCGCTCTAAAGGCCCAGCGTTAGGGCAAAGTGTATAAGTCAGTGTTTTCCAGCTTCCCCGAGGCTGATGAGAATGGTGAAAACAAGCAGGATTGTTGAAATAAGGTGGCACGGCAGGGGCGGCCAAGGAGTAGTCCTGGCAAACCAGCTTATAGGCATAGCTCTCTTCGAAGAAGGTAAAAACATTCAGACTTTCCCTGATTTCGGCCCAGAGAGGACCGGTGGACCAGTGAGGGGCTACACGCGGTTCTCAGAGGAACCAATAGACATACATTCTTCAGTATACGAGCCGGATATTCTGGCAGTTATAGACCCCTACTTGGCTGAGGATCCAAGCGTCTACGTTGGTCTTAAGCCGGAGGGTATTGCAATAGTCAACTCGGCTAAAAACCCTGGAGACTTGAGGAGGAAACTGGGTTTAAACATTAAGACCCTGGGCGTGGTTGATGCCGCCAGGATCTCAAAGGAGGTTTTCGGAGCCTACGTTTTCAACACGCCTGTGCTAGGGGGCTTGGTGAAGCTGACGGGCATAGTTAAGCTCGAGACGCTTGAAAAACTGTTTTTAACCAGGTTTCCAGGCAGGGTTGGGGAGCTCAACGTGAAAATGCTTAAGAGGGGATATGAGGAGGTGGCGACCCAATGAGCACAACCGTAACCTGGAGAGAGATAGACCTGGGTGGAAGCGTCGCCGGCGGAACAAGTGAGAAGTATAAGACCGGCAACTGGAGGGTTGAGAAACCAGTCATAGACTACGAGAAGTGCGTGAGATGCCTAATATGCTGGCTCTACTGTCCTGAGCCCGCGATAATTAGAAACGGGAACGAGGTCAAGATAGACTACGACTACTGCAAGGGCTGCGGCATATGCGCCGAGGAGTGTCCAAAGAAGGCAATAACGATGGTTCCGGAGGAGATTTAGAATGATGACTGAAGCTTTAGCAAGGCAGCACAGGATCGCGCTAACCGGGAACGACGCTGTAGCCTACGCGGTTAAACAGGCTAATGTTGACGTGATAAGCGCCTACCCGATAACCCCTCAAACATTCGTCGTCGAAACGCTTTCAAGATACGTGAACGACGGCGAGCTGAACGCGAAATTCATAAGCGTGGAGTCTGAACACTCCGCCCTCTCCGCAGTAATAGGAGCCTCACTAGCCGGGGCGAGAGCGTTCACAGCAACAGCAAGCCAGGGCCTCGCCTACATGTGGGAGGCTCTCTACGCAGCATCAGGATTAAGGCTGCCGATAGTAATGGCACTGGCGGCAAGAGCACTCTCAGCACCGATAAACATTCACAATGACCACTCGGACTTCTTCGGAATGAGGGACGCAGGCTGGATAATGTTCAACGGCGAGGAGGCGCAGGAAACCTACGACCTTACAATCATGGCTTTCAAAATCGCCGAAGACCCTAGGGTACTCCTGCCAGTCGTAGTCTCGTACGACGGCTTCATAGTCTCGCACGCGATAACCAACTTCTACGCTTTAAACGACGATGTCGTCAGGGAATTCCTGGGAGTGAGAACAACCGGGCCAAAAATAGACCCGGAAAACCCGCGAAGCTACGGAGTCCTGGCTCTTCAAGACTCCTACTTCGAGTTCAAAAGACAACAGTACGAGGCTATGGAGAACTCTAGACAAGTAATAAAAGAAGTCTTCCAGAAATACGGAGAGATCTCCGGAAGAAACTACAAGCCCTTGAAAGAATACATGACGAGCGACGCGGAAACCTGCATAGTAGCAATGGGAAGCACAGTCGGAACAGCCAGACACGCAGTCAAAACCCTAAGGGAAGCAGGCGAGAAAGCGGGGGTCGTAGGAATACTACAGTACAGGCCGTGGCCAGTTAAAGAGGCTGAGCAACTCTTCTCAAGATTCAAAAGAATAATCATCATGGAGAAAGTAGTGAGCCCGGGAGCAAAAGCAGGCCCAGTCTACGAGGACATCGCTGCAACACTATACCCCAACTGCAACGTTAAAATGATAGACTTCACATACGGCCTCGGAGGAAGAGACATCTCAACACAGGGAATCATAGAAATCTACAGAAAAGGCAAGGAGCTCATAGACAAGGGTAAAACAGACAGGGTCCACTTCCACGGGGTGAGAGGAGAATGAGCAAGCTAAACCCAATAGCGAAAATATCAGACCTGCCTGAAGACTCAAAATTCAGGCCGGGACACAGACTCTGCGCAGGATGCGGGCCAGCAATAACCGTCAAGATCGTAACGCTCGCCGTCCCAGAAGCAATAATAGTAAACGCGACAGGCTGCGTCGAAGTCGGAACATCAATCTACCCGTACTCAGCATGGAAAACACCATGGGTCCACGTGCTCTTCCAGAACAACGCGCCAGTAGCATCAGGCATAGCAGCAGCACTCGAAAAACTCTCAGCAGAAGGAAGAGCAAAGAAAGTCCCCGTAATAGCGCTCGGAGGAGACGGCTCAACATTCGACATAGGACTAGGAGCAATATCAGGAGCATTAGAAAGATTTGAAAAAATTATATATTTATGTTATGATAATTTTGCGTATATGAATACTGGTATCCAGCGATCTGGAGCTACTCCTTTAGGTGTTGCGACCACTACAAGTCCTGCTGGCAGGGTGATTCCGGGTAAGCAGGAGAACAAGAAGGATTTGATTGGCATTGTTGCTTCGCACCATATTCCTTATGCTGCTACTGCAACCCTCTGGCTTTGGCGTGACATGGTTAACAAGATTCGTAAGGCTGTCAGCTATAGTGAGCAGGGTCCTGCGTTTCTGCATATTCTTGCTCCCTGTCAGTTCGGCTGGCGTTATGAGCCTAGGTTGACTGTTAAGGTTTCACGGATGGCTGTTGAAACCAGGCTGTTCCCGGTTTACGAGGTTGAGGATGGTCAGCTTAAGATTAACTATAGGGTTGCTAAGCCTACGCCGGTTGAAGAGTTTCTGAAGATTCAGAGGTGGACTCGTCATCTTCTCGAGCCTAAGAACGCTGACGCGTTGCAGCGTCTTAAGAGTTGGATTGAGTGGAACTGGCAGCGCTTGGAGAACCTGGAGAAGGCTGGCAAAGTATTCTAAAAACC
>JAOAJQ010000075.1 GCA_026414125.1 Thermoproteota archaeon | reverse complement strand
TTAAACCCTGAGGGAAGAGTATGGGAGAAGGCTAAACCAGGGCCGGCTTCAGAGAGGCCAGTTTCCTGGCACAGGGAGGAACTCTCGATAGCTTTCTCCGAGGATGACGCTGAAAACTGGACTAAGCCTGTAGTTATTGCAAGACAGAGGGGCGGGCAGTTAAGCTACCCCTATGTATTTGAGCGTCGCCCAGGCGAGATCTGGATCACTGCAGGCTTTGCCTTCAAAAAAGGATGGCAGGAACCACTGCCACTTAGGCTTAAGTTATTTGAGGAAGAATTTTTAAGAACAGTGTGAAACAAGCCTATCGTGACCTCTAGTAGAAAAGGTTAATAAAAGCAGAAAGCGTGAATTCATACGATGTAAATTGAAGAGCACTAAAATAGGTTTGACAATGCTTCTCGACGAGAGAAAACACGTTTATCCGAACTATTATGAGAAATGTTACAGGGTTGTTGAAAACTGGGCTAGGTTCATTAGGGATTCAATAAAGTTTTCAGACGGTGGTTCCCCTGACACAGTAGTTTCGTCGGAACTCATAAATTCCATAAACTCTGCTAGAAGAGTTGGAGAGGAATTTCTAAGAAAGGGAGTTAGACAAGTCATACTCGTCTACAACGTCTGGGACTTCCCCTATCTGGTTTGGCCTTTCGTTAACAGCTTAGGGAAAGATAAGCCTATACTCAACCTTTCGAACAACGAGGGCAAGTACCCAGGAAACGTTGGCCTGCTCGCAACAGACGGTGCTCTGAGGCAGGCTGGTTTCAGGACGCACAGGATTATCGGAGATCCTGAAGATCCTGAAGTGAAGGAGAAGGTTAAGAAATGGGTTATGGCGGCAATAGCTGCAACAAACATTAGGAACGAGGTTTACGGTATGTATGGCGGGCATTCGATGGGAATGGAGACAGGCTATTTCCACCTAATCCCGATACAGAGGTACTTTGGAACTACTGTGAGCCAAGTTGACCAGCTACTCCTAGTAGAGAAAATGAGGGAGATAGATGATCAGGAGGTTGAGAAAGGCTTAAGATGGATGGAGGAGATGATGGGAGAAATAAAGTATGATGGAAAAATGCTTACGAGAGAAACACTTGGAAAGCAGATAAGAATGTACCTTGCAGTCAGGAAGATTAACGAGGAGATGGGATTCGACTTCTGCGGTATAAAGGGTCAAAGAGAGCTTTCAGAACACGTGGTGATACCTGATGTTGCCGAGATGCTGCTTAACGACCCGTATGATTGGAATGGGTTGAAGGAGCCAATTATCTGTGCTACTGAGGCGGATTCTTTCGCAGCATTAACGATGCAAATACTGAAGTATATCAGCGGCGGTTTGCCTGTCCTCTTCATGGATGTACGGCTCTACCATCCTGACTTAGGCATATGGGATTTCTGCAACTCCGGTAATCATGCAAGCTGGTATGCTTCAAGAAGCTTCAACCCGAAAGACAATCTGAAGAAGGTTACGTTATACCCAGCTTTAGAACTCTATTTTAAGGCAGGAGGAGCCTCTGTTTCTTTCGATGCCAGCCCAGGAGAATTAACCTTTGCAAGACTAGCCATATTCAACGACAAGATTTACATGATCATAGTTAAAGGGGAAAGCATAGAGCTTGATGAGGAAACGAGGCGGAGGATAAACATGGAGACCGACCCCACGTGGCCACATGTACATGCCAAGTTGAAATGCTCTTATGAAGAATTCGTAGAAATGTTCCCGGCCAACCATATTCATGCCGTAGCTGGAGATCATGTTCAAGAATTGAAGTACTTCTGCGAAATAACTGGCGTAACACCAATAATCCTAGGGGAGGAAAAGTATTCTAGGCCTATTTGGGATATTCTTAAGTAGACAATATTCAGGTCTTTCTTCCCCCAATATTTTTATAAACAAGCTGGTGACATCTAGGCTTATGGAGACTGATTACGATCCTTTAAAAATATTTTTAGAAAAATATGAAAAAGGAAAGAGGGCTTTCTCCTTTAATGCTAAAGATCTTTCTGAATTGGAGTCTTGGCGCCTAGGTTTTAGAAGGAAGCTTAGAGAACTTATCGGGCTCGATTTCTTTGAATATTCAGAGATTTCGCCGAAAACGGTAGATAGGAAGCATTATCCGGGATACTTTAGAGAAAAAGTAATTTTGAGAAGCGACCCCTGCACCCTAATACCGGTATACGTACTTGTTCCAGATGAGTGTGAAGGACCACTCCCTGCTGCAGTGGCTATGCATGGACATGGCTACGGTAAGGATGACCTAGTCGGCATTTGGGAGGATGGAACCGACCGTGTAAATCCTTTATCCAGAGGATACCAGAAGGATTTCGCGCTGGAACTGGTTAGACGACGACTGATCGTAATAGTTCCGGAGCAAAGCGGGTTTGGAGAGCGTAGAACCAAGGAAGACATCGCTAAGGGGAGTGAGCAGAGCTCATGCAAAATGCTTTCCCTATGGGCGTTAATGATGGGGACTACGGCTATGGGTAGAAGGGTATGGGACGCTATGAGAGTAATAGACTATGCTTTCACAAGGAAAGATATTGATCATTCAAGAATAGGCATGATGGGAATATCTGGAGGCGGAGCCACGACGCTTTTCACAGCAGCACTAGATGAAAGGGTTAGAGTAGTAGTCATAAGCGGTTACCTTAACACTTTCAGAAATAGCATACTGGCGGTTGACCATTGTATAGACAACTATGTGCCTGGAATGCTTAGATACGGCGAGATGCATGATATAGCTGCACTGATCGCACCGAGACCACTTTTGGTGGAAAACGGTTCTAAAGACCCGATATTTCCGATTGAAGCTACGAAGTATGCTTATGAGCAAGTGAGGAGAGCCTATGCCTTGCTGAATGCTGAAGATAGGCTTGACGCAGACTTCTTCGAGGGGAGGCATGAGATAAGTGGAAGAAAAGCTTACGAATTCATGGTTAAATGGTTAAGTTAAACCTGACCCTGCGCAAGCCGCCGCTTTCAACAGGCAAAGACACGCTTTTAGAATCTTGACAAAAATTAATTACTTTGTCCAACTATTATTAACCGGTGAATGACGGTATGAGGGTATGGATTATGACGGATCTTGAAGGAGTTGCAGGAGTTTTCAGCTTCGACGAGCATACAAACCCCAAGGGCAGATGGTATGATCTGTCTAGAAAACTCTTGACTCAGGAGGTGAATGCTGCTGTCGAGGGCGCGTTGGAACAGGGAGCAAGAGAGATACTTGTGGTCGACGGCCACGGGTGGGGTGGAGTTAACATAGAGGAGTTAAACCCGGAGGTGAGGCTTCTTTCAGGCAGGCCCCTCCTGCTACCATGGGGCTTGGAGAGGGGTTTTGAGGCAGCTTTCATAATCGGGCAGCATGCCATGGCTGGTGTTGAGAATGCACACTTGAGTCACACGGAGAGCCACACTGCTATTCAAAACGTTTGGATAAACGGGGTTAAAGCTGGCGAGATAGCGATAGTTGCTGCAGTAGCGGGGTATTTTGATGTCCCACTGGTTTTAGTCACAGGAGATAAAGCTGCATGCCTAGAGGCAGAGTCACTAGCACCAGGGTTGGAAACAGTGGCTGTAAAGGAAGGATTGAGTCATGGGGCGGCAGTAAGCGTAACGCCGGCAAAAGCAAGGATAATGATTAAAGAAGGAGCTAAGAATGCTCTTGTAAAGGCAAAAAACATACTGCCTTATAAAGTGAAAAAGCCGGTTGAGCTAGTAGTCGAGTTTACGGAGGAAAGCAAGAGTTCTGCCGAAATGCTATCTAGAAGACCAGGTGTGAAAAGAATTGATACCAGAACAATAAAGATCGAGGAGAACGATCTGCTTGAAGCACTTAAAAGATGGTGGATGTAGCCATACAGGGAGAAAACCTTTCATATTCAAAGACCTCGATGCATTACTGTTAGAAACGGATTTGTTTTCTTCTCCCTCGCGATTGTTGAAGATGGACCATGACCCGGATATATTTTGGTCTCACCAGATAGAATCATAAGCCTCCTCCAGATGGAGTTCATAAGTTTTTCAAATGAGCCGCCGGGTAGGTCAGTTCTTCCAACAGAACCTGCAAAAAGAGTATCTCCCGTGAAGACAGCAAGCTGGTCGAGCAGCGATATGCTTCCTACAGTATGGCCAGGTGTATGCATAACCCTAAGCCGAGTCTTCCCGAAAAATATCACACTCCCGTCAGTTAAAGTTGCGTCAGGCATAATAGGTTTAACCTGAATGCCGAATATTTCCTCGACTCCCCGTGTGTTAATCAGCATGCGAGCATCGTCCTCATGAATTAAGACTAACGCGCCAGTTTCTCTTTTTAACCATTCATCCCCAGCAGTATGATCTGGATGCCAATGCGTGTTTATAATATACTTGATTTTTGCACCATGCTTCTCTGCTTCACTCGTAATGGTCTTACCCTCATTCTCATCGACAAACCCAGGATCTATTACAAGGGCTTGCCGCGTCTCCGGGCAAATTAGAAGGTAACAGTTGGTTTGCAACCGGCCGACTATAATCCTCCTAATTATCATCTCGAAAGACAGAGAGAACTTTGTTTAAAAATATACTGCGTGCTACCGTGAGAGAATAGGCGCGCTTAAAAAGAGTGTTTAAGCGAAAGGTTTCGAAAAACCAGTAATCCTTGATTCTAATAAATGTTTTCAACCTCTTTTTTCCTACCTGTTTTTATTAAATGCTCTATCTCTGAAAGACCTTCATGAACAGCCATTGGACCCATTTTAGTCACTTTAAGAGCACCAGCAGCATTGGCAAATTCGAGAATCTCTCTTAGCCTCCAATTCTTTAAGTAGCCGTATACTGTTGCAGCGTCGAAAGCATCTCCGGCACCTGTGGGGTCGATCTCGGGAACAATATAGGCAGGCTCGAAAACAGTCTCCTGCCTGCTTATACCTATGGAGCCTTTTTCACCGATTTTAACTATCAAAAGTTTAACCCCATACTTGAATATTTCTTTTGAAGCATCCTCCAGATTCCTCTTTCCAGTAAGATCAAACAACTCAGCCTTGGAAGGCATCACGATCTCAGCAACCTCCAAAACTTTCTTAGATATTCTACTTATCATCTGGGGCTCAATTAGCTCAGCCCTAAGGTTTGGATCATAAGTAATGATCATGCCTGCTCTATTCGCTATTTCAACAGCCCTATAGCATGATTCCCTTATTTTCTCTCCCATGGAGAGTGTGGAACCCATGATGTGTAGAACCTTAAACATTTTCACAAAATCCTCATCCACATCCTCTGGATTTATTCTAGCAGCTGCGGAATGCTTTAGATTAAACACGAACCTCCTACTACCGTCAGAGAAGTATGTTACGAAGGCTATTCCGGTAGTGTATTCTTCACGAGTAAACACGTGTGTAATGTCAACATTATCAGTAGCCAGCCTTTTCTTTAAAAGACTCCCGAAATCATCATTTCCAACAGCACCGATTATGGCTGTTTTCAAGCCGAGCCTAGAGGCAGCATCTGCGAAGATCGCGGGTGCACCGCTTGGAAACGGGCCGGCATATTCACCAGTCTCACAGTGGGGAATATCCTTTCCCTTCCTTACGAACTCAACAAGCACCTCGCCGATAGTTAGAACATCCATTTCAGATCATTCTTGATTAACAAGAAGTTATAATATTTTTCCTTTAGGTCTAAGGCGCAGAAATTACAGTTTGATTCTTGAAACAAAGGATTGGCAAAGGCTTAAATGATAGCATTAAGTGACAGTGTCGAAATGTCTAGCTCGATTCAGGAGGAGAAGAGTACGGTTGAAAAGCGAATGTCCTGGTGGGTTGAAGCAAGATTCGGCATGTTTATCCACTGGGGGCTCTACGCTATTCCAGCCCGTGGAGAATGGGTCATGTACTGTGAACGCATACCCAAGAACGAATATGCTCGCCTAGCTCAAAAGTTTAACCCTAAAAGGTTTGACGCGGACAAATGGGTTGAGCTTGCTAAGCAGGCTGGAGCTAGATACATGGTTTTAACCACGAGACATCACGATGGCTTCTGCCTGTGGGATAGCAGCGTCTCCGACTTCACATCTGTCAAGACAGCTGCGAGAAGGGATTTCGTTGCAGAGTATGTTGAAGCCTGTCGGAAAGCAGGTATGCGCATCGGCTTCTACTATTCTTTGCTAGACTGGCGTTGGCCAGCGTATTGGGATGGGCCTGAGAAGAATCCTGAGGGCTGGAAAGAGTTTCGGAACTATGTTCACGCCCAAGTTAGAGAGCTTCTGACTAATTATGGAAAGATAGACATACTTTGGTACGACGGCGGGTGGCCTCACAGCCCGGATGCATGGGGATCCGAACAACTTAACGCGATGGTTCGCAGTCTCCAACCTGAAATCATTATAAACAACAGGTCTGGATTGCCAGGGGATTTCGACACCCCCGAACAACGCATAGAAGTCTCCCACAGGCCTTGGGAAGCATGTATG
>JAOAJQ010000074.1:2367-6488 GCA_026414125.1 Thermoproteota archaeon | reverse complement strand
TCCAAGTATGGCGGGATATCCCTACCCACTACAACCTCCCTACCCTCACCCATAATGCTCGTCATAATCGAATCCTTATCCGGGAAATACCCCCTGTTCTCCGTCACCTCCGGTGTTTCACCCAGCGAGATCGGGCCATACTTGAAAAAGCTTGTCCCATAATCCATTCCCAGCACGTGTGAGCGCTTATACGTCTCGGACAATCCTCCCTCACACTCTTCTACTAATGCTTCCTTTAAACCGTTTAAAAAACTACTGTTGCAGAATTAAAACTCCACCGCCCCTTAACCTTAGGCCTGCTTTAAACCGTTTCTAAAGGGTGGAGAACAGGGCTAAAGCCTAAGCATGCTTCTCAACCTTTCTGAAACAGTCTTACTTCTCCCCGTTTTTCTGGAAAGAATCCTCGAAACCATGTTCATTCCCCTGTTGGGTTTGAAAAGCCTGTAGGAAAACGTGGCAACCCCCTTATCAGGGTATGTTGAAACCCTAACCCCAACACCATCTATGAAAAAGTTTTCACCAAGCCCTTGGAACTGCTCGATACTGCCCCTAACAGTAAGGTAGGCTTCAACATACTCGCACAGCTCAAGAATACTGTCGACAATATTGTCAGCCATCAAGGGGTTTCTCAAGCCGGAGAAATGGAGTGAAGCATGCAGGGTTTTATTAAGCTCTTCCTCGTGGAAAAGCGTCATGCTGAAATCCTCGTAAACCTCTGTGCGGAACCTTGTTGAAACGTGTTTAGAAATCTTTTTAAGGGCTTCTACTAGAAGAGGCAGGTATCCGCCGGGCTCCTTCTGAAAATAGGCCTCCACTCTCATGAAATACTCCTGTTTCTCCGGCGGGCTGGTCATCAGCCAATATGACTATGCCTAAAGAAGGATTAAAACATTATCTTACAGCCGCCTTTCCACCGTGTCTAAACGGTTTGAAAGGGTTGCACCAGCGTGATTAGGCTTTTCAAGCCGAATGGGGAAGCTTTTAAAACAGGAGTTAAAGCCCAGTGTCAAAATGGAGAGCAAGTATTCCGAGTACGTTAAGGAGGCTTTGAAAAAGTGTTCTGAGAAGATTAGGGGAATGAATGAGCAGTCCATCCGTGAAAGAGTCGCGATAAACCCTTTTGGAGACCAGACCTTCATGGTGGACAGGGTTGCTGAAGAAGCTGTTTTCGAAACAACCAAGTTTTTCTTCAAAGACGCCACGCTGATCAGTGAGGAATCCGGGCTGGTGGAGATTGGAGGCGGGGGGCCTCCTTTCATAATCGTAGACCCTGTTGACGGAAGTGTCAACGCTTCAAGAGGATACCCATGTTACAGCTGTTCAATAGGGATTGCGGAGGGGGAAGAATTGAGCGACGTAGTATGCTCCGGCGTTATCAATCTTTTAACCGGCGACCTTTACTCTGCTGAGAAGAATCATGGAGCATTCTTAAACGGGCGTAGGATAAGAGTTTCCAACGTGGAGAGGATCGAAGAGGCTCTGGTGTCTGTTGACTTGAACGTCCGAGGAAGACTGCCAGGCTACGTTAGCAGGCTGTCAAGCATAATTGAGAAGGCTAAGCACATTAGATCATTGGGTTCTGACGCGCTTGAAATATGCTTGGTGGCCTCAGGGGCGGCTGACGCCTTCGTTGACCTAAGAGGCTTTCTAAGAAGCCTTGATTTCTCAGCAGCTTTTTTAATAGTGAAGGAGGCTGGAGGAGTGGTGTTGAACGGGAAGGCGGAGGATCTTAATGTTAAACTGATACCTGTCTCGAAAAGCACGGTTGTAGCAGCATGTTCAAGAAGCCTTGGCGAAGAAATTATTCGCGTCTTCAGAACCACGATCTAGGCTCCCACTCAGAATGGAGTTTCTCATCATTATTCAGAGATCACCTCCATTCCTCATCTGATGATGATCCGGTAAATTGCTTTATTAAAACTTTTTCCAGAGTGTTTCCTCAAAAATCCTGTATGTTTCATCATCATAAAGGCAGAGTATGATTTCCCTCATCTTTCCACCTGAGGAAACGTATTCCTTAATCGCCCCCAGCATTACCTGTGCACACATATCCTTAGGGTAACCGAATACGCCTGTGGATATCGCTGGGAACGCTATCGAGCTTAAACCCAGCTGCTCAGCCAGCTTCAGGCTGTTCAGCGTAGCATTTCGAAGCTTCTCCTCCTCGTCGCCCTCGCCCATTCTTGGGCCGACCGTGTGGATAACGTATTTCGCCTCTAGGGAGCCTGCTGTAGTGTAGACTGCCTCCCCCACCTTCACCGGGCCCCTCTGCTCAACTATCCTGCTGCTCTCCTCCTGAATAATATTTCCTCCTGCTCTGACTATAGCAGCCGCCACCCCACCCCCATGTCTAAGCCAGCAGTTGGCAGCGTTAACGATCGCATCGACCCTGAGCTTCGTAATATCGCCTTTAACAAGCCTTACAGTGCATCCTCCTATTTTCACGTAAGACATTTCGGTGATACTGTTCCGAAGGAATGAAATAAGTTTTACAGTGGAATTAAGATGGGAAAACACATTTAAATCCGGTTTTATGCTGGAGCCATTCATAATGGCGGGGGTACTTGACGATAAGGCGTTAGAAAAAAGGTATAGGAGGAATCTTCTAGTCCTCCTAATAGACTGGATGGCTTATGGTTCAGCCATGAACTTCGTCTCCATGACTACTGTTCTACCCGCCTTCATAATGAGCCTCACAGACTCCAAGATCGCAGTGGGATTAATTTCAACAATATTCGTTTTAGGATGGAATTTTTTCCAACTGGTTTCAGCTGGAAGAATAGAAATGAGGAAATATAAGAAGCCTTTTCTGCTCAGAATAACTCCTGGTGAAAGAATACCGTGGCTAATAGTTGCTTTTTCAACTATACTGCTTGCAGAAAGGGATCCTTTGTTAACTCTTCTGATACTGTACGCCTCGTATATTGTGATAAACGTTTCTTCAGGCCTCTGCACCACCGCTTGGCTAGACATCCTTGCTAAAGTGATTCCGGAGGAGAAGAGAGGATTCTTCTTCGCAACTGCAAACCTAGCTTCATCGATTTTAGGACTGGTGAGCGGTATTGCCGTGGCTTTTTACATGAATTTCTTCAAATACCCTGTTAACTATGCCATGTGTTTTCTAACTGCATTCATACTCGTAACAATATCCTGGCTGGATATCACATTCATAGATGAGCCGCCGTCAAACATCGTTGGAAATCCACACAGCGTCAGAGAATACTTCAGCAAGATTCCGAGAATCGTTAAGAACGATAGAAACTACATGTTTTACACGGTTTCCGGGATAATCGGTTCCTTCGGGGGGATAGCCTCTTCATTCTACACTGCATACGCCATAGACAGGTTTAAAGCAGGCGGGTTCGAAATAGGATTATTCACATCAGTACTCGTCGGGACACAGATACTCACCAATATTCTCTGGGGATTTATTCAGGAAAGATACGGGCATAAGACGGTTCTTGTAACGGGAGGCATAGCAGGAGTCTTAGCGACTCTCACCGCACTCCTCGCTGGTTCTCCAAGCTATTTCCTGTTGGTTTTTGCTCTCTCCGGAGCATCCTTCAGCGCTTTCATGGTTTCAAGCTTCCCCTTGTTGATGGAGATGGCTCCGGAGGAGGATAGGCCTACATACATAGGTTTAAACAGTGCTCTCAGAGCACCCTCACAGGCTATTGCCCCCATTATCGGCGGGCTGATTATTGAGAAATACGGCTACCCGCCGGCCTTCTTGGTTTCATCATTATTCTCAACCTTCAGCACGGTTATCTTAGCGAGGGTTAGGCAGAAGCCTCGTCGACGCGAGGAGACTTCGATGCTTGGAAAGCTTTTAAAGCGCTTTTGAAAAAAGCCTAGCATGTTCACTCCGTCTTGGAGGGTTATAGGCAGAGGGGTTTACTGGCTGAGTATGCCTGACGATAAGAGTCGGCTTTTCGAAAACATTTGGCCGATACCCAGCGGGGTTAACTACAATGCTTACCTAGTTGCTGACGGCAATGAATACCTACTGATAGATTCTTCTAAAAACATTTATGCTGTTGAGGAATTTATGAGCCTTCTCGAAAAGGTTGTTGATCCGAGCCATATAAAACATGTCGCGGTGCTTCACACCTGTCTCTTAT
>JAOAJQ010000074.1:0-2357 GCA_026414125.1 Thermoproteota archaeon | reverse complement strand
ACACAGAGCCTGATCACAGTAGTCTCATAGGCGGGATTTCAAGCAGACTCGGCAACCCCATACTATACTCTACGCTAAGAGCCTCCGCGTTAATGAGGAGCATGTTTAACGTTGAAACAAGGGTCGTTAAGGATGGGGACATTATAAGGGTTGGGAAAAGAGCATTGCGGGTTATTGAGCTTCCTTGGATACACTGGCCGGACACGATGCTCCTCTACCTTGAGGATGAGGGCATCCTCTTCAGCTCCGACGCCTTCGGGGCTTTCGGCGCCCTCGAGAAGCCTGTTTTCGACGATGAGGCGGATTTCGAAAAGTATAAGCGTAATGCTAAAGAGTATTTTGCAACGGTTGTTGCAGCCTATAGACAGATGGTTCTGAGGGCTCTCGACAAGATCAGTAAACTCGGTTTAAGTCTGAGGCTTATCGCTCCAGCTCACGGAATTGTTTTAAGGAGTAGAATACCTGAGGTTGCTGAAGAGTTAACCTCTTGGTGTGGGTTAAGAAGCAAGAGGAAAGTGACGGTGGTTTATGGCTCTATGTACGGCTTCACTGAACGGCTCGCTAGGTTTGCATGCACCGTAATTAAGAATATGGTTGACGAGGTTACTGTCCACAGCTGTGTGGATAGTAATGTGAACAGTATTTTAAGCGACATTGTTGATTCAGCGGGCGTTGTCTTCATTACCCCGACCTATGAGGGAAACGTGTTTCCGCCTTTAAGCAACATTGTTGAGCTTCTCAGGATTAAGAAAATGGGTAGTGGAAAGCTTGCGGCAGTAGCGGTGACGAAGCTTTGGGGAGGAACTGCGGCAAGCCAGCTATCGTTAAGATTGAGCGAGGCTGGCTTCGAGGTCTCACACGTCTGTGAATACGTTAACTATCCGAGTGAAAGAGACTTGATGGAGTATGAGAAAATCCTTCATGGCTTCCTTGAAAAGACTTTGAGAAAAGGTTGAATAAGCGTGGTTGGCAAACTTTTATAACCCTGTACTCGTATAGTTAACCATGTCCTCAACTGAGCCAGCTTTAGATGAACTGGATCTTAAAATACTTAGACATCTTATGGCTGATTCCAGAATGTCCTACAGGAAAATTGCTAAAGAGCTTGGAGTCGCACCTGGAACAGTTCTAGCCAGGATTAGAAGAATGGAGGAAAACAAGGTTTTGAAAAAGTATACTTTAAGCGTTGACTACGAGAAGCTCGGGTTCACGGTTACCAGTGTAACTGAGATAAGGGTTTCAAAAGGTAAGCTTGTAGAGGTGGAGAAGAAGCTGGCTGAGCTCCCAGGGGTCTGTGCTGTCTACGATGTCACCGGGGATGTTGACGCTATAGTGATAAGCAAGTTTAGGAATCCTGATGAATTAAGCAGGTTTACGAAGAGGGTTCTGTCAATGCCGAACGTTGAGAGAACTAATACTCACTTCGTCTTAACCGTGGTTAAAGAGGATTTCAACATCCCTATTTAGGGATTTATGTCTGTAAAAAGAGTTTATGCCGGCTTCTTCGAAAATAGTTAGACAAATGTCGTTAAAATTTTATCCCTAATTAAAAACAGTTTTATAGCCTCAGAAAACAAGTTAGACAAATTGCTTGAAACCCTAGTGATAGAGGGACTGTACGCCGGCATATTCTTCATATGGGTATTGTTCGTCGTCGGAGTGTTAACGTACCTGTGTTATAAGATGCTTGTTAAGAAGGTTCCTGAGGGGGTGGCAGTCTACTACAACAGGAAGATAATCCATATTCTCGCAGGCGGGTTAATAGGCTACCTTGTGCCCTTCACTTTCAGCACGCCCTTCTATCCGTTAGTCCTCTCAATGGTTCTAGGTGTTTTCACCCTCATCCCTCATCTTGTTAAAAAGCCTATGTACTGGTTTCAGACAAGCGACAATGCCTACGAGGTTCACTTCTGCTTAAGCTGGGGTCTGATACTGACCGCTGGCTGGCTCTTCACTGGCGGATTTACTGGTGGAAACTTCTGGTTTGGAGTAATACCTATAATGTTCATGGCGCTGGGGGATGCTGTAACCGGGCTTGTCAGGAACGCGATGTTCAAGAGGCGTACAAAGTCTTGGTGGGGAAACCTGGCTATGGCTATAGTCAACGTCGCAATAGGGTTGAAGCTCGCGCTTCCGGGCATCATCGCTGGACTCTTCAGCAGCGTGATCGAGCATTTCGAATTTGGTCCTATAGACGATAACATAACTGTCCCAATCTCCGCCTTTCTAATCCTGATGCTGTTCTACTTTTTTATGCCTGAAGCTTTTTCAATTCTGAATGTTTTAACCTAAGTTGCTTTTCTTCATGAATGTCAAACCTTTATTAATCTCCGAGAAATCTGCAGGCAGTATGGAGT
>JAOAJQ010000073.1 GCA_026414125.1 Thermoproteota archaeon | reverse complement strand
AGATAGAGCCTGAAGCAGAGAGCGAGGCAGAGCTGATGGAGAGAGTTTCATCCTTAAGCTACTGGTTCCAATCCTACAGGATCCTGGGGAGCCTTGGCTACTTGGTGGGCTTCAAAATACCGTATGTCTTCTACAATTCTTACGAATCCATGCTGAACAGTCTTAAGGAGAAATACGGGGTGAAGCGCCTCAGCATTCACCCTCTCGGCGAAATAGTCGGCGTCGGACCTTGTTTTCAAAACTATGATGCAGACTCTAAAAGATGGAGGATTAACTGGAACGATGTAAGAAGAAGCCTGACGGAGTCTAGCCCCATAATTCTAGACGATCCTCCGGGGTACAGTATAGAGGCTGATCCCTTGGATGTTCAAATAATGCTTATTCTTGAGAGTGATGCGCAGACCTCAATGTCTGAGATCGCCAGGATCACAGGCGTCTCGGTTCCAACAGTGTCAAACAGGATTAAGAAGCTGACGGCCAATGGGCTGATCCTAGGATATGTTGCAAACATTCTCCCATTCCCCTTGGAGGACTCTCGGCTCCTCCAGCTGATAGTGGAGTTTCCAGGTGGAACAGAGATGCAGACCTTTGCCTCCGGCTTATTGCAGACTCCTTTCCTCCTGAGTTTTCAGAAAGAAATCATGAAGCCGACTCTCTTCGCCAGGCTTTATCTGCCTAACCGTGAATACCCTTCATTATCCGACCTTCTGAGAAGCCTAGTGAGAGACGGGTTTCTGAAGGGATTCTCCATTGTTGAGCTAGACATGATGAGCGAACAATCTAGAAAAATACCCGTGGGATTGCTGGATTCGAAAGGCCAGTGGCAATTCGGCTGAACCAGGAGTAACTGTTTAAGTCCTGCGCCCACGTTCACAACTAGCATGCTACTGCATAAGTTACGTTTTCAGACAAAAACCGATCCTCCTAGACCACGCCAAGCCTCCACAGACCCGTGTCTGTATTTTTCAATGCAGACAGCGAATGTCTGTATTTTTCAAATCAAACTGAGTCATAAGTATAGATAATTCTACATTTTTCCTTGTGGCAGGTCCTGACAGGCCTGGTAAAAATCCTGTTCCCCTTATATTAATAGTGATAATAGTTTTCACAGGCAGCTCGCCTCTTAAACAGGCTGTGGCAGAGACACCTGCAGGCTATGATCTGCTCGTCATCGGGCCAGAATCCTACAGGCGTATTCTGCAAGTATTTCTAGACTTTAAGGCAGCACAGGGTATAAAAGCAAAGTTTTACCCGATTGAACGGATCAGCGCGAACGCAACGGGGCGAAGCATTGCTGAAAGACTCCACGAGTTCATCGTCGAAGAATACAGTCAGTCAGGCTTCAAGTATCTGCTTCTCGTGGGAACATATGAGCATGTGCCTACGAGATACGTTTACTCGCCGAGCGACGAGCTTGGGCTGGCTGACTTCAACTATAAGCCGTCCGACTGGTATTACGGTGTCCCAGACTGGAATGACTTTGAAGTCGGTCTATTAGGCGGAAACATTCCCAAGATCGCTGTTGGAAGACTACCGGTGAGAAATGAGGAGGAATTAGACCGATTGATAAAGAAGATTATTCGGGTGGAAGCAGATTTTCAGCCAGGCCTGCTTCTCGTATTGAAAGACCAGGCTGTTAACGTTGATTCATTGCTAGACGCGCTGCGCACCTGCAGCCCGCTGCGTGTTAACACGACGCCAAGCGTCTTAGACACCTCCTTTTTAAAAAACGTAACCTACCTGGTGACAATAACGCACGGCAGTCAGAATGCGCTTTTCACAGGAACGCCGGACGGAGAGTTGAAAACGCTAATAACCGCTGATGAGGCAAGCAGAATAGTGGAGGGCTACGCTATTCACTATATAGCCGCCTGCTTCGCGGGAGCACTCGACTTGGAGGGTGAAAGCCTAGCCCGCGTCCTCGTCACGACAGAAGGAGGACCAGCCCTAGTAATCGCCAGCTCCAGAACAGAATGGTCAGGTAACCCTATTCTACCAGTATTCTGGAAACGTTTCTTCGCAACAGGGGACGTAGGCCAATCATTCCTAGACGCTGTTGAAACATACCTTCTCGATGCAAACGTTTTCTCACCGTTCAAACCATCATTCAGCTCGTATAATTTCTACCTTAACAAAGCAATATATGGGGACGTGTCTTGGAGAATCAAAAACCCTGTGGTCAGTATTACGGATTTAGAAATATTAGCTAACTCAAACACCCATATGGAAAACGGTTTTAAAAATCTTTCAAACGTGAATCCTGTTGAAAAGGAAACTGCTTTCACTCGGAACATTATTATACTCCTGCTAGTCGCTTTTTTAATTTATACCTTTACTGCGAGAAGTAGACTCTTCAAAAGAGGATCAACCCTTCAGTGAAAAACCCCGCGGAACACTCGTGAAGCCATGTTTAAAAAACAGTGTAGAAGTTTTCGCTGAAAGTTTAAAAACGATGGCTACGTCCTTGGATTAAGTTGCAGCATGCGAAGCTTATCATAGGAATTGTTTTAACCGTGATCGGTGTAAGCCTAGTATTGGGCTTCCTACCAGGTAAAACAAAGTATTCCCAGGTAGATCAGGAGGCTGCGTCGAGAAAAGCCCGCGTGGAGTACGTGGAGAAACGCAACTACACCTATTTTCTGAGCCAAAGCTTCCTACTTAGAAACCCTTCTAACAACACTGTGGTGGACCTGGTTTACATGTGGCTCCCGGTTAACTCGAGCAACCAGTTCGTAAGGCTCTTAGAGACAAGCATGGAACCATTATACGGGAAAAGCAGCGAAGATGGTGCTGCAATAATTGTCTACAACGTGAGCCTACGGGGCGGTGAAACCATATGGCTCAACGCTACGCTTCAAGTGACTGTTGAAAAATACAGGCTTCTAACTGAGAACATCCCTTGGCTCAACTACTCTCAGGTCGAGAAGAACACTGGGGGTAAAAGGTACTGGGCTGTTGACAACCAGACCTATGTTTCAATAGCCCAGAACATCGGCCTAGATACTAGGGATCCTATTGAAGCGTGCAGCAGCATTGGGAAATGGATACTTGCTAGGCTTGACTA
Source organism: Thermoproteota archaeon (assembly GCA_026414125.1). Taxonomy (GTDB): domain Archaea; phylum Thermoproteota; class EX4484-205; order EX4484-205; family JAAOZP01; genus JAAOZP01. The sequence continues at coordinate 3,404 of JAOAJQ010000073.1, read as the reverse complement.
TCAGCCGACTTGGAGGAGGGGTGCGGAGCACGCTTTGATTTCAAGGGGGGGCAGGCTGATCGTCTCCGGCGACTGCGAGGAGGTTGCTGACGTTTTTGTAACGCTTGCAAGAATACTCGGAATACGTTCGAGAGTAGCACACGGTCTCTATCTGCTTGAGGACAAGGATGTTGTGACGATGTGGATCAGGAGGACGGAAACGGGTTACGATACCTCGGACAATTGGGGCGGGCATGCTTGGCCGCAGATATATGTTCCGCAAGCAGGATGGGTTGATGTCGAGCTCCTCGAAGGGGGGACTGTTAAAATAGGCGACTTCTCCCAGTATCATGTTAAGTATGGCTTCGAGGAGAAGAGCTTCCTAGGTTCAACCATGCTTTACTGTCAAGCAATGTATCTGGAGACAGATTTTTTCCACTTCACTTTCAGGAGGGCTGAGTCTTGAGATCTTCAAGAATAGCACTGTCAATCATAGTACTCGCCGCCTCAACGGCACTGCTAACTATTCCTGTTAAACCCCAGTTGAACTATCTGGTTGGACTCAACATGGAGGTGGAGTTCATGGATAACGGGGTTGCAAGGGTAACTTTGAAGCAGCACCCGTTCGACGCATCCGGCAGAAGCCTGATTTCTAACAGCGAGGTTGTGGAAAGAGTTATAAGCGAACAGGATTCGACTCTAAGCCTAATCCTACTCTTCTTCACAACAGATCCTTCTAAAACACTCTACATGGTCCACTCGCAATCAGAGCTGGATCCTGATGAACAGGTTTTTTGCAACACTGGCACACCCGGCGTTATGGAGACGCTTAACGGCGCGGTTACGCTTACTGTCGACATATTCTTAAACACTACGAGCAGCCTCATACCGCTCGGCGGAGATGTTTACCAAGTGGTTGTCACAGACTATTTTACACTCACGGATCCGCGCAGCTGGATAGACGTTATGGACTTCAGGTTCACCGGAAGCGTTAAGCTGCTTAATTTCACGGTCGACCCAACTTGGGCTAAGCCACCCATCGTTGCGGACACCACCCGGCTGCAATGGTTAAACGCGAATGAGGCGGATGCCCCAGACAACTATGTTCTCACACTCCGAATACCCGGGGTTGTAGTCTCCAGTATACCCGTCAGGCTCAGGGCAGAAGTGTCTGAAGCAAGGTTTTCCAACGCAACCTCATCCCTCCAGGTGAGTGTTAGAAACACCGGGGATGACGAGGGAGTTTTCATAGTCGTTCTAATCGAGGAAGGCTTTGAACAAGCTAGGAAGATCAGCCTTAAGCCCGGCAGGGAAGCATCAATAAGGTTTCCGGTGCACGCCCAGGACGGCGGGGAGCTGGTGGTGAAGGTTTTCGGAGGAGGAGAGCAGCTTGACGAGCATAGGTTAACCATTACTGTTGAGAAGCCGGTAAGCAGCAAGCCGTTAATCATTAGCGCAATAGGGTTAATCCTAATGGTTATTGGAGGCTTCATCATACTTCTCTATCTAGATGAGAAGCTTAAGGAGCATCCTCCTTCCGAAGGGTTTAACCCGTTTTGAGCCCGAACGGGGAGGGATTTAAGGGAAGCTATGTTTATAATGTAAACCTAGCCTTCTTATTCGAACAGGGATGAGGTTCACTGAGGGTTTTTGGCGAATGCGCCCAGGAGTCATACCCCACTACCCTGTGCAGGTTCAAGAGGTGAAGACTGACCCCGGTTCCCTAACAGTCTACGCTGCAACCAGACGCGTAGCCCACCGCGCCGACACCATAAGCCTACCCTTGTTAACCATCCGCTTCACCTCCCCAATGGCAAACATCATCCGCGTCCAGGTTTTCCACCATAAGGGGCAAAAGCCGGAGAAGCCTTTTTTCCTGATTAACACTGGTCCTGAGACGAAAACAGAGGTTTACGAGGATGCGCAGGCGGCGGCGCTGACCAGTGGAAGCCTAACGGTCCGTGTTGAGAAGGAAGAAGGCTGGCGAGTGACCTTTAAAGACGGTGAAAATACGATCACAAGCAGCGGCTGGAGAGCAATGGGGCTGATGGATACTCCTGAAGGAAGATACATGAGGGAGCAACTCTCCCTGAGTGTTGGAGAATGTGTCTACGGGCTTGGAGAACGGTTCACCAGCCTCGTTAAAAACGGTCAGACTGTTGAAATGTGGAACGAGGACGCTGGGACGATCAGCGAGCATGCTTACAAGAACATACCGTTCTACTTGACGAACAGGGGCTACGGTGTTTTCGTCAACCATCCTGAACGCGTCTCTTTCGAAATCGCCTCTGAAAACGTTGAAAGAGTACAGTTCAGCGTGCCCGGAGAATATTTGGATTACTTCCTTATCTACGGTCCCTCGCCGAAGGAGGTTTTAACACGCTACACTGCTCTAACAGGGAGGCCAGCATTGCCGCCGGCATGGTCCTTCGGCCTATGGTTAACCACTTCTTTCACCACGGATTACGATGAGAAAACCGTAACCAGCATTATAAACGGGATGTTTGAGAGAAATATTCCTCTCCATGTTTTCCACTTCGACTGCTTCTGGATGAAGCCGCTTCACTGGTGCGACTTCAAATGGGATGAAAACGTCTTCCCAAACCCGGCGGAGATGCTTAGGAGGCTGAAGAAGCTTGGCTTGCGAATCTGCGTCTGGATAAACCCTTACATCGCCCAGCAGTCAGAGCTTTTCGAAGAGGCTGTTGAAAAAGGCTTCCTGCTAAAGAAGCCCAACGGCGAGGTTTGGCAGACGGACGACTGGCAGCCTGGAATGGGCATAGTTGACTTCACAAACCCTGACGCATGCCGCTGGTTCCAAGATAAGTTGTGCAAACTAGTAGACACGGGTGTAGACTGTTTCAAAACAGACTTCGGAGAGCGCATCCCGACGGACGTAGTTTACCATGATGGTTCAGACCCTTTAAAAATGCACAACTACTATGCATACCTGTATAACAAGACCGTGTTCAAAGTTTTAGAGGAGAAGCTCGGCGAGGGCGAGGCACTCGTGTTCGCCCGCTCAGCCACAGCAGGCTGTCAAAAGTTCCCCGTCCACTGGGGAGGAGACTCCACGTCAACGTACGAGTCGATGGCTGAAAGCCTCAGGGGAGGGCTCTCCCTAAGCCTCTCGGGCTTCGGGTTCTGGAGCCACGATATTGGAGGGTTTGAGCAAACACCCTCGCCGGACCTCTACAAGCGGTGGTGCGCTTTCGGCCTGCTCTCCTCGCACAGCCGTCTGCACGGCAGCAGCACGCACCGGGTGCCTTGGGTTTTCGACGAGGAGGCCGTGGAAGTATTGCGCTTCTTCACAAAGCTGAAGTGCAGGCTTATGCCATATATTTTCAACGCTGCTTGCGAAGCCCATGATAAGGGAATACCTGTGATGCGACCAATGATGCTGGATCTGGCTCTTATCCACATCT
>JAOAJQ010000072.1 GCA_026414125.1 Thermoproteota archaeon | reverse complement strand
GTTCCTCTGAAGCCTAGAGACATCGTTTTTGAAACCGCGTTCAGCGATCAGACTCCCATAGAAAGAATCTCCGTGAAACGTATGATCCTGATCGTAGGATGCGACATACTTATCTATGAAGTCAACAACTAGGCCACACCTGCTGCAGACAAGCTCGTTCTCCGAATTAACCAGCTGGGAGTTGCAGTTTGGACATTTGACGGAGGCAAGTGGTTGAACAGTTTCCTGCTTCATTTCTAAAAATACTATTAACAGAGCAATAAAAGTAGCCATGAAAAAAAGCTATGTGTAAGAATAAGTCTTTTACTTCAGAAAGTATTAAAAACAGGGAGTGTACTGTAAAAGTGATGTTGAAATGATGAGAACAGGATTCACGACAGAGGTTAATCGTTTAATAGGCAAGAAAGTCGCGGTTGTCACTCAGGCCGGAGAGGAGCTTATAGGTGTTTTAGCTTCGTTAGACATTGATACTTTTTCAGTAGTTTTGAACGACGTAGAGATGAAAGGAGGTAAAAAGATTCCTAAGGCGATACTTAATGGAAACGATGTTAAAAGAATAGAAGTGAGGACGGCAATACTGGATTTAAGGAAACTTGCTGAGAGAATAGAAAGAGTCTTCCCGAAAATGGTTCAGTATAACGAGGAGGCTGGAGTCATAACAGTGATGAATAGGATAAGGGTCACTGAGAATGGTGTTGTCGAGGGAACCGGGCTGGCCGCCGAGAAAGTGAGCGAAATATATAACGATTTCATTAAAGAGAGTTCTGCAGAAAGAGTATAGGTTCCCTATTTAGCCCTCGGAAAAATATTTTTTAAGGAAGCTGAGGACACTACTCTGAGCTGTTTTAGCAGCAGCAAGGTCCGGGCTCTCCCCATTAGTCTCCACAAGGATACACGCATTATCCAAACCATGTAGGCTTGCAAGCCCAGGTATTAGACCAGCAGCCCCTACCACAGTACCTCTTAAAGGCAGGAACCCGAGGGAGGCTCCTAGCATTGAAATTCTCCAGTTGGTTGAAGAAATATATACTTTTCTTTTCTCGCCAACCCGGGTTATAGCGTACCCGCCTATACCCATGACGATCCTGACCCCTGATTCTTCCGCAACCTCCACCAGCCTCCTGGCTAACTCATACTGGCTAAATTGAGTGGTAGGCTGAGAAGCCCCCCTGACTATGATAAGGCCCTTAAACTCGCTTGTGCGGATTTTGGTGACAGTTATTTTCGGAGGAGTTATCAGACCTTCTCTAGAGGTTACCGACACATACAAGAGAGACTCGGGGTAAAGCTCCAGAATCGGAATGTTTTCAACCGCCAACTCCATGAGAAGCTCTCCTGTCAACGATCCTACCAGCCCGATGCCTGGGAGACATATCACCATGCAGTCCGCAGTCCAAGCCTCTTTTCTAAGAACTTTCTCCAACAAGCCTTTCCCTTCTACAAAGCCCAATGTAATATTAAAACTTTAAATAAAAGGCTAAAATGGAAGCAGTCAAGAGGATTAAAACATGCTTATAAAATTTCTTGGCGGAGTACGTGAAGTAGGAAGATCCGCTATTTACCTGGCGGGCAGGGAGAGACGCCTCCTCCTAGATGCTGGAGTAATGCTCTCCGGGAGGCAGGTTAAGTATCCCATGCACATCCCGCCCAGAGAAGTAGACAGCATAATTATAACGCATGCCCATCTGGATCATGTTGGAGCTGCACCCATATTTTTCATAAGCGGGGGAAGAGAGTCTTTCCTGACAAGTTTAACAGCACCGCTCGCTAAACTGATATTGCTAGACTTCCTGAGGGTGTCGAAAGAAACTGTTCCGTTTGAAGTTCTAGAAGTAGACAGGTTCGTAAGCAAGTCGAGAAAGCTTGGTTATCAGGAGGAATTCTCTCAAAACGGTTTTAAACTTGTCTTCCTCTCGGCAGGCCATACTCCTGGAGGAGGGCAGGTTTTACTCGAGCTTGACGAGAAGAGGGTGCTTTACACTGGAGACATTAACACGATTGAAACAACCCTGCTGAAGGGTGCTTATACCGATTATCCCCAGGTCGACATAGCGATTGTTGAAAGCACTTACGCGAATAAGAATCATCCTGCTAGGGAGGAGGTTGAGGCGAAGTTTGTCAGAAAGCTTAGTGAAACTGTTGAAAGAGGAGGTATAGCACTTGTCCCAGCCTTCGGGCTGGGGAGGTCTCAGGAAGTTATAACGATACTTGCTAAACACGATTTCCCCCACAACGTTTATTACGACGGCATGGCTAGGACTGTGACGGAGATACTTTTTGATTTCCCAGAATGGCTGTCCAACCCCGATCTGCTTGAGAAAGCAGCCAAGCAAGTAACATGGATAACCACACAGAGACAGAGAGAGGTGGCTTTAAAGAGCCCCGGCGTGATCGTCACACCAGCTGGGATGCTTCAAGGAGGCCCGGTCAACTTCTACCTTAAAGAGGTTGGTAAATCAGGCAGAAACCTAATAGCTTTCGTCAGCTATCAGGTTGAAGGAACACCTGGGAGGCTCCTCCTAGAGAAGAAAATAGTGACGGTGGATGGAAAACTGTCTAAGGTTAAGGCTGAAGTAAAGCATTTCGAGCTCTCCTCGCACAGCGGGAAGGATCAGCTTGAAAAACTGATAGGAAGGATTAAGGCGGAGAAAACTTTCATAGTCCATGGTGATTCAGACAACTGTGAGAAACTGGCGGAATACGCTAGAAACCGTCTCGGACTTGACGCAGTAGCCCCGGAGCTCGGGGAAAGCTACATCGTCTAATTAAGCTGAAAACATGAAGAGAAATGGGCCGGGCCGGATTTCCGATTAATCCCCATTTTCGAACCGGCGACCTCCGCTGTGTGAGAGCGGCGTCCTAGCCATCTGAACGACCGGCCCGGTTAAAGACTCAACGTCTGTTTTATATTCTTTTCTATGCGCCCCTATTTCTTGGCTCTCCTCTCAGTCCTCTTCGGCCTTAGATTCTTACTGTGGCATTTCCTACACTTCTTCGCACTAATAGCATTCCTTGCACCACAGTTCCTGCATACCATGAACCGCAGTCTCCGTTTCTTAACGATCTCAATCAGCACAGGGTCGCTTATCTTCATGCTGCCAAATCACGCTACAGATTAGTATTTAAAAGGTTTACGTGGCTTTCGGAAAGAGGGAAGATTTAAAAAGAGTTTAATAGCCCACAAGACAGTATATGAAAATACCTTTCTGCGATTTCTGCGTGAAAAGCGGAATCTTATGCCAGAAATGCAGAGAGCTCATAGACAGTGGGAAAAATAGCGATTTAGATTTAACATTATCAAGAATCCTCCTCGAGGAAGCCAGCAGGATCCGTGAGCTGGAAAAAATCGAGTTAAAGAAGACTTATGTTGAAGACGGTTTTCTACTTATTTTAAGCAATAACGATGGGGTGAGGATTCTCAGAGACAGAAAGGAGATTGCTGAGAGAATTATGAGGGATACCGGCGTCGAGAAAATAATAGTTGTGGATTACAGGAAAGACCAGAAGAGGAAGCTTGAGGAACTCGTGTACCCGTTTAGAATAATCGGCTTAAGCAAAGTGTGGCTTCCAGGCAATATTACTGAGTTTAAAATCATAGTTGAAGGGAAAGAGCTGGATGAGAAGCAGACCCAGAAGCTCGAGAACCTCGCTAAAAAACTAGGTATTAACGTTAGGATTCAGTCCTCCTGAAGATGATTGAAAATGTTTGGAGAAAGGAAAAGAAGCGTTGACATAAAGCTTGAAGACGAGGGTAAGACGGTCAGAGTCTACGGTTGGGCGCTCGACAGGAGGGACCTCGGCGGAGTCAAGTTCATCGTTCTAGCAGACCGTTGGGGCAGGATACAGATAACGTGGGTCAGAGGAAGGTCCAACCCCAGTGTTGAAAACACGCTTGACAACATAAAGCTTAACGACGTGATAGAAGTGATGGGAAGAGTAAGGAGAACACCCCAGGCTCCAAAGGGGCTGGAAATAGATCCTGTTGAGATAAAGATTTTAAACGCTTCTGAACACCCGTTGCCGCTGGACCCTACTGACAGGATTAAAAGCAGTCTTGACGTTAGGCTGGACGCGCGGCCGCTGGATGTTTTCAGGCCAAGGGTTAGAAGCATCTTCATAATCAAGAGTGCTCTTCTAGAGGTTTTGAGAGACTTCTTCCATGAAAACGATTTCGTAGAAATAATCACTCCTAGGATAATAGCTTCTGCAACAGAGGGCGGGGCAGCCCTCTTTCCCCTGCCTTACTTCGACAAGATAGCTTACCTAGCCCAGAGCCCTCAGCTTTTCAAGGAGCAAATGGTGATAGGATTTGAAAGAGTTTTTGAAATAGGCCCTTTTTTCAGGGCTGAACCCTTTAACACGACTAAGCATCTGAACGAGTTTACCTCAGTAGATGTTGAAGTTGCTTTCGCAGACATGGAGGACGTTATGGTTATCTGTGAGAAAATGATTAAGTATACTCATGAAAAAATAGTTGAAAAATGCAAGGATGAGTTTGAAAACCTGGGTTTAAAAATAAGAGTGCCGGAGATCCCGTTGAAAAGATTCAAGTATAGCGAGATTATTTCCATGCTTAACGAGAAAGGTGTTAAAGTAAGTTTTGGAGACGATGTTGGAAGCGAGGAGTTAAGGAGCATTGAGAAGCTTAAGGAGGAGTACTACTTTATAACGCACTGGCCGAGTAAAATCAAGCCTTTCTACATAAAGGTTAACCAAGACGGTACTTCGCAATCCTTCGACTTGAACCACGGCCCGTTGGAGCTGGGCTCCGGCGGGACAAGAGAGGAGAACAAGGAGAAACTTGTAAGACAGTTGATAGAGAAGAACCTGAACCCAAGCGACTTCTCGTACCATTTGAAGGCTTTCGGATACGGCATGCCTCCTCACGCAGGATGGGCAATAGGTCTTGAAAGGCTTTTAATGAGCATTCTTAGGCTGGACAACATCAGGGAAGCAACGCTATACCCAAGGGACAGGTTTAGACTGGAGCCCTAGCCCTCTTCACTGTAGGCTTCTTCTTCAACGTCAGTTATACCGTTCTCAGTGATTTTAAACAGGCATTCTCCCTCAGGCCTATCCAGGCTGACTATCAGCCTAGCGACCCTTAGACCCTGTTCACCCCTAGCCTTACGCAGGTATATCCTCGTGTGGCTCCTGTGTGCAAGAATATGTCCGCCCACAGGATAGGCTCCCATTCCGAAGATCTCGTCAGGCTTAGCCATAACCTGGTTGGTGACGACAATGACAAGGTTGAAGGCTTTTGAAAGACGTTCAAGCCTGTGAAGATGAGCATTCAGCTTCTGCTGTCTTTTAACAAGGCTCTCCCTGCCCAAGTATTCGCTTCTGAAGTGAGTTGTCAGGGAGTCTACTATGACGAGCTTCACCCTCTTACTCTTAATGATTTCATCGAGACGCTCAGCTATAAGTATCTGATGGTCTGAGTTAAAGGCTTCCGCCACAGTGATGTTTTCAACAGTCTTAATCGGATCCAGTTTCAAATACTTAGCCATCGCGACAATTCGCTCGGGCCTGAAACTGTTTTCAGTATCAATGTAGACAACGTTACCGTTTAAACCGCCTCTTTCTTCAGGTAGCTGAACGTTAACAGCAAGCTGATGGCTTATCTGGGATTTCCCAGTCCCATACTCCCCGAAGAACTCGGTTATCGTCATTGTCTCCAGTCCTCCTCCTAGAAGAGCGTCCAGCTTCTTACTCCCCGTAGTGAGCTTCTGAATGTGCTCCCGTTGCTTAAGAATGTCTAGTGCTGAAACAAATTTAACCTCGATGCTGCTTCTAGCCAGCGATATTATCTTAGCGGCAGTCTTATCAGGAATGCCTCCGCTTACAAGCTCGTTTACGGTAGCCGTCGCCAGTGCTTCAACAGTAGTGTAACCAAGCTCCTTGAGCTTAGCGGCAGTAGAGGGACCTATGCCCGGGATGTCCTCTATTGATTCGAAAACCTCCACTCCACCAGAGTCCTCCTCGTTCTCCTCCTCAGCCTTCCTCCTAACCATGATTTTTTCCTTCTGTTTAAACCAATAAGTTCTTCGAATGGTGGCTTATAAATGTGAAACCGGTTCTCTGTAAAGGGTTTCAAGCTTATAACTCCAGTATAGTGGAGACTTCAGATGGCCAGTGATTACCGAGAGGAGGTTCGTAGGCTCTACGACACCATATTCGAGGAGTTTGACAGGACGAGGGTCAAACCAGACACCTTCCTTGAAATATTGGTTGACAGGGGTTTTTACAGAGAAGATGGCTTAATACTTGATAATGGTTGTGGAAACTGCAGGAACCTGAAAGTGTTTAAAGGAGGCACCATAGTTGCAGGGGATTTTTCGAGAAGCATGTTGAAACAATGCGTGAAAAACTTTTCTGGAAGAGAGGTTCACTACGTGCAGTACGAGTTAACACACCTACCTTTCAGGAACAGGGTTTTCCACAGCATAATATGTATTTCAGCGATACATCATTTGAGAGAGAAGGATGCTGAAAAGGCTCTTAGGGAGATGGAAAGGGTTCTGAGCGACAGGGGATGGATGCTTGCCTCCTCATGGTCAATAAAGACTACTAGGGATAAGAAGTTTCTACGCAAGGCTAGGAAGATCAGCGGGAACTATTTCACGGTCAACTGGGGGCCATATAAGAG
>JAOAJQ010000071.1 GCA_026414125.1 Thermoproteota archaeon | reverse complement strand
CGCTACGCCCATCGTAGCAGGATGGATCCTAGGCTTCGGCGCAATGTGGCTGCCCGCAGCACTGCTAAACCTAGGAGTAGTATTCCCGAAGATGCAAGCACTGTTCCAACCGTAAAACCCGTAAACCTTTTTTCTTTTTTCAATAATCTTTCGTAGTAACAAGCAAAACATTTAGATAAGAAGAGTAGAACTCGTTCGACTGGCATGCGAATCTCCTTCCAATCCCCATGTTAAGACCAACCAGATTTTTAAGTTTCCTTTAAGTCAAAAATTGTATTTACTAGTTCGACTCTCCTCTTCAAAAGAAAACGTAATCAAATCAACAATCTCTTTATATTCGTTGACTAGAAGAAAATTTCCACCGGAAACCTCACATATTGCAGTATTCAACCTAGGCTAGGCTTGAAGCCAAGCTGTTGAGAAACATTCTGTAGGCTTCCACGCCCTGCAGGAATTCTTCAACCGTGATACTTTCTATGGAGCTGTGTGCCAGAGAGGGGTCTCCCGGGCCCCAAGCTAGTTGCGGCCTACCCCATTTCAAACCTGTATAGTTGAAGTCGGATGTCCCGAGCTTCCTTATGAGCAACAGTTCTTTCCCCAGGGTTTTTCCAACCGCTTCTCTGACAGCGTTAATCAAAACCTGGTCTTTGGCTGAAGCATAGCCGTCTAAATGGTCTAGAAAATCATAATCCGCTTTCACGGTTCCACCCGTGTTCCCTACATACTCGTTTAAGACAGTGGAGAATATTCTTGAAAGCTCTTCGAAGCCTATGTGGGGAGGGTAGCGGAGGTTCAGGCGTGCCTCGCAGGAGTCCGGTATTCTGGAGTCACCATATCCGCCCTTAATCATGGTGATGGAGATGCCTATGTTTGAGAAAAGGTCTTTAGAAAAGGTCATCCTCGTCTTAACGTGTTCAACAAGCCTCATTGTTTGAACAATAGCGTTTAAATCATCCAGCGGAGAGGAGGAGTGTCCTCCTTGGGTTGAAACCCTTATGCTGAGGGTTGCGCTACCCCTGTATGCTACTGCCGCAGCCCTCATCCCCGTTGGTTCACCTATGACCACGTAGTCCGGGGCTGGAATCTCTTCGAGAAGCCTCCTGACCCCCTTGCTGTCTGATTCCTCCCCGACTACTGACGAATAGACTAGTCTGAGACTCCTGCTACTGTAGGTTGACGCGGCCAGCGCCATTGCTGTTAGAGAAGCCTTAGCGTCAACAGCACCCCTGCCGAATATTCTTCCTGATTCAATCCTGACTTGAATAAACCCTGGCACTGTGTCCACGTGGGAGCAGAAAAGCAGCGTCCTGTCTCCATCCCCCTTCTCCCCCAGAATGTTGCCAGCAGAGTCCTTCCTAACGTTTTCAAAACCGTTCGCGAGCAAGAGAGAGAAGACCTCCTGCTGAGCCTCTTCCTCCTCCCCGCTTGGCGAATACTTGGAGAGGAGTTTAACCAGATGCTGAGCTGCTTCCAAGCCTCGACTCATAGCTACTCATCGTTTCGAAAATAATGTTGCATGCCTCTTCGACAAGGTTTAACGGTATGTTGAGCGACGGCAGAAGCCGCACTACAGTCGGGCCGGCTGTTAAAACCAGTACTCCTTTTTCAGCAAGCAGGTCGACGAGAGGCTTAGACCTGACTTTCAGCTCGATGCCTATCATGAGGCCGCTTATCCTTATCTCCCTGACGATCCTGAGGCTTCTCAGGGCTTCAAGCCTCTCTCTGAAGGCTCTGGACCTTTCCTCAACGGTTTCCCTGGTGACTGTTTCCCTGAGGAGCCTTATGGTTGCAGCGCCCGCGGCGCAGGCCAAAGGGTTTCCGCCGTATGTTGAAGTGTGGAAGCCGGGTTCAGCTACCGTTGAAGCCTCTTCGTTGAAAAATGTGACTCCAACCGGGATCCCCCCGGCTACTCCCTTAGCTAAGAGAGCAATATCCGGCTTAACGTCTTCTTTTTCGAACGCGAAAAATGTTCCAGTCCTCCTCAATCCTGTTTGAATCTCATCCAGTATGAGTAGTGCACCCTTGCCGGAGGCTATTTCCCTCGCTTCCTTCAAGTAACCAGTTGGTGGAATCCTGACCCCGCCTTCTCCTTGAACAGGCTCAAGAATAACCGCCGCGGTTTCCTCGTCAACCTTGCTTTTCAAATCCTCAGCGTCACCGTACTCTGTGAACACAACTCTTTCGCCTACTATGTGCTCCAAACCCTTCTTGTACTCCGGGTTCCATGTCGCGCTGAGGGCGCCCAGCGTCTTGCCGTGGAAGCTTCTTGAGGCTGCAACAATCCTGTTTCTCCCTGTTTTCCTGAAGGCTGTTTTAATGGCGAGGTCAACTGCTTCCGCGCCACTGTTAACGAGAAGCATCTTAGGGAAGAACCGTGAAGTGAAGCTGGACATCTCCTCCAGGAACTCGGCCCTAGCATCATTGTAGAACGAGCCGTGGCAGGAAGATATTTTCTTCAGCTGGTTCACGATTGCTTCAACGATCACAGGATTAGAGTGGCCGAGTATTGCAACACCGTAGGCTGAGGTCAGGTCAATGAACCTCCGACCCTTATCGTCGAAAACCTCCGACCCCTTCCCGCTTATTATTGCTATACGTCTCTTAACATAGGTTTTAAGCAGAAGCCTGTCCTCAACCTCATAGGGGTCAACCATTTTTAAACATCCTCATTTAAATATGAGGGTTCCAAGCTTTTTCTCCAGCGCGCTTGAAACAGGCTTATCGACCAGCCCGGAGGAGATTCTTACTGAAGCAGCTCCTTCTTGAAGCGCCTCCACGGCTGACTGCACTTTCCTCATCATGCCGTGGCCTATGGTTGGGAGGAGAACCGATGCTTCAGCCATCGTCAGCGACTCGACGAGCTTCCCGTCTACGAGGAGGCCCTCAACGTTCGTAAGGTATAGCAGGCTGCTTCCCAGTGCTGAAGCAACCTTGGCTGCGAAGGCGTCGCTGTCAACGTTGAGCGGCTCAAACTCCTTGCCTAGTGCTATGGGTGCTAGAACCGGCAGAATACCGTTGTCTAAGAGTAGTTTCAAAAGGTCTACGTTAATCCTGTCGATCTTCCCGGTGAACCCGCCGTCCATCAGTATTCTCCTACCGTCCTCCCTTTTGACAAGTATCTTCTCCTTCCTGTTAGCGCTCGCCAAAGCCCCGTCTATACCGGTTAAGCCGACAGCGTTAATGTTCATCCTGAGAAATTTAGAGACCACGAGCTTGTTGAGCCTCCCCATAGTCATGAGGTAAACCTGCATCGTCTCCCAGTCGGTCACCCTGCTCCTCATCCCGCTGGCTGAGACAACGAACTTCGGCTCAATACCCATTCTCCTGCATGTCTCCGTCACTTCTGCTCCTCCCCCGTGGACGAACACGACCTTCTCCCTCCTAGAGTATTCAGCCACGTCCGCAACTATCTTCTCTAGGGTGTTCTCTTCAAGAAGGGCTCCACCTGCTTTAACAACAATCATCTTTCAACACTCACGCCGGGTGTAGACCTGGGAAGGCTAAACCCTCCCTCTCATCATAGTTAAACATTATGTTAAAGCACTGGACAGCGTTGCCAGCAGCCCCCTTAACAAGGTTGTCTATGGCTGCGAAAAGGATTATCCTGTTAGAGTCAGCGTCTATTTCGAAACCTATGTCGGCGAAGTTCGAGCCCATCAGGTACTTAGGATCAGGAAGGCCGTGCACCATCGTCGGATCCCTGACGAGCCTTATGAAGGGCTCCTTGTCGTAAGCCTGCCTGTAGCATCTCCACAGGTCTGGGAAGGACGGGAGCCTTCCGGATGGGCGCGTGTGAATAGTCACAAGTATCCCCCTCACAATGTTGACAGAATGCGGCGAGAAGCCTACGATTATTCCTCCGCCGGCAGCATTTGAAACCTCTTGAATTATCTCGGCAACATGCCTGTGTCCAGCCGGCTTATAGGGCCTTACCACGTTATACCTCTCCGGATGGTATCCCTCTAAGGTTGGCGAGGAGCCGGCTCCGGATGAGCCTATTTTAGCATCTATGAATATCTGGTTCCTGTCCACCAGACCGTTCTTAACAGGTGGTACGAGTGCCAGTATGCTCGCTGAAGCCATGCAGCCAGGTACTGCTATGAGCCTAGTCACCCTTATCTTGTCTCTGTGAAGCTCAGGCAGGCCGTAGACAGCCTTCTCCAGAAGCTCAGGGTAGGGATGTTTAAACCCATACCATTTCTCGTAGGCAGAGGAGTCTTTGAGTCTGAAATCCGCCCCCAAGTCTATCACCTTCAAACCCCTGTCGAGAAGCGTTTTAACCACATGTGTAGACTGGCCGTGTGGAAGGGCTGTGAAGACGACTTCAGCATTAGCCACGTTCTCAACCTTAGGCTCCACGAAGCTCATCTGGCAAACCTTCCTAAGGTTTGGGTGAACCTTGTGAACAGGCATGCCGCTGAACCTTTTAGAGGTGGCTGCGATGATTTCCACCTTGCTGTGTGAAAGAAGTATTCTAAGCAGCTCTCCGCCGACATACCCGCTTGCCCCGTAAACCGCTACTTTAACCAACCTTACCTCCTAATCCTGTAAGCGGGGTGTTTAAGAATCTTTTCCCGAGTTAATCTCAGAAAAAAAAGGGTTCTTGCAAAATAAGTAGTACGTCAACTGAATTGCAGAAAAGGGTAGCATGCGCTTATAGACAATAGGTCTCGAGTCTGCAGAAGATCCTTGGAGGAAATCATTCCACCGTAACATGCGCCTCTTTTACATGAAGGCGCTGGGCGGATGCTGAGCAACATGACAGAGCTCTAGTAAAGTAAAGACAGTTTTTACACTCTAGTCCGCATAGCGCTCCTCTTTCCATCACCTTTCTTATGAAATACTGTTTCAGGTTTAAAAAAGAACTATTAAACTCTAGGTGTGAATAGCAAGCATCTTGAAACGGTTTCGACGCTGATTTTCCAAAAGCTTACCTTCTCGTTTTAGACACAAGGTACTTAAGAATCTTCTCAGGAATGTTTACACCAGTTGCCTCCATGCTCCCCCTGAACTCAGGCGTCGGATTAACCTCGTTAACCACGTAGCCCTCCCTGGGGCTTTCCATCACGTCTATCCCGACGATTTCCCCGCCTACTGCTTCGGCTGCTTTAAGCGCTACTTCAGAAAGCTCGTCTGTGACCTCGGCCTTCTCACTCTTCCCGCCTATAGCTAGGTTTGTCTTCCACTGGTCGGGTGGGGAAACCCTGTATATTGCTGAAACAACCTCTTCGCCTATTACCGTGGCCCTAATGTCTCTGCCGGGCTTCTCAACATACTCTTGGACGTAGAACACTTGGTAGAGTGGAAACATGTATGAACGGTCTTCAAGAACTGCCTCAGCAGTATACCTGTCTTTTATAAGGGAGACTAGCCTTCCCCAGCTTCCTATGACTGGTTTCAACACCGCCGGGTACCCAGTCTTGCTGAAAGATTCTAGGGCAGACTGGTAGGAAAAGGAGATTACTGTAAAAGGGGTTTTCACATTGTTCTTCATGAGCTCAACAGTTGTGAAGAGCTTGTTGCCAGCTATCTGCAGTGTTTTGAAGGAGCTTACCGACGTTATTCCAACCCCTTCAAGGTAGCTCGAAAGGTGGAGCGACTTAAAGTAGGATACGCATCTCAGGAGGGCTGTGTCAACATCCTGGAGCTCAGGCCCCCTCCTTCCGAGTGTAAACGAAAACTCGTCAGCGTTCAGCTTTTTGAAAGGTATTGAAAGGTTTTCAGCGGTTTTGAAAAGCTCTTTCTCCTCAAACCTTATCTGGTCATAAAAAATGCTTAAAGGCAATTTCTACGCCTACTCGCCCCAATCTTCACCTGAGAGCTGAATCTTCCTTGTCTTAACCGTGTCGCCGCTTATCTCTATTATTTCAAGATCTGACCCGCATTCCGGGCACGTCACTACTTCACCCACTATCGCATCCTCAGAGACCTCGAACACCGCTAAGCATTCCTCGCATTCCGTCTTCATTGAGTGTTGAAACTCCCCATGTTCCTGC
Source organism: Thermoproteota archaeon (assembly GCA_026414125.1). Classification (GTDB taxonomy): domain Archaea; phylum Thermoproteota; class EX4484-205; order EX4484-205; family JAAOZP01; genus JAAOZP01. The sequence goes on along the minus strand of JAOAJQ010000071.1, from coordinate 675 downwards.
TTATAAATTTAGCTTTTACGGTAGCGCACCTCGTTCGCCCTCACGGTTGAAAGACCCCAGAGCTGTATGAAACCGTTCGCCAAGGTCTGGTCGAACCTTGACAGTGACGAGTAGGTTGCTCTCTTCTCATCGTAGAGCGATTTCGATGAGCGTCTCCCAACAATCGTCGCCTCCCCTTTAAACAGCTTAACCCTAACCTCGCCGTCAACATTCTCCTGCGTGAAGTCTATGAATGCTTCAATAGCCATTCTCAACGGTTCGAACCACAGCCCTGAGTAGACGAGCCAAGCCCATGTTTCTTCAAGCCTCCTCTTCTCCTCAAGCTCAAGCCTTGTTAAAACGAGTTTCTCAAGATCCTGGTGTGCCCTTATCAGTGTTAAGGCTGCAGGAGCCTCATATACTTCTCTGGACTTTATTCCAACCACACGGTCCTCCATGTGGTCTATCCTGCCGAAGCCGTGTGACCCGGCTACCCTGTTAACCCTGAGTATTAGTTCAACAGGGTCAAGCCTCTCCCCGTTCAGTCTTGCTGGAACACCCTTGTCAAACCCTAGCGTTAAATACTCTGGCTCATCCGGGGCCTCAGACACCGGTCTGCTCCAGACGAATGCCTCCTCAGGAGGCTCCCCCCACGGATCCTCAAGCTCCCCGCCCTCGATAGACCTGCTCCACAGG
>JAOAJQ010000070.1 GCA_026414125.1 Thermoproteota archaeon | reverse complement strand
CCCCCCTGTTAACTCCAATACATTCTCCCTAAGGTTAATCTTATTCGAGTTGAACGCGTAGTCGGCGCCGAGTCTCACAGCTGTTTCGACGCGATGATCATGGTGGCCGGTGAGAATAACTATGGCTCCGACTGTCTTCAATACTTGAGCATTCAGCAGAGCCATGGGGCCGTCTCCGATGATTAGAACATTGTCGCCCGAAGATATTTTGCACTTTGCAACCGCTCTTACGCAGCACGCTGTAGGCTCTATCATCGTTGCTTCCTCATACGTCATATAATCTGGGATTCGGACTACGGATTTTCTAACGAGCCTCAGGGCGACACGAATATACTCTGCAAACGCGCCTGGGAAAATTGACTGTTGACGATACTCGCTGCAGAGTGTTTCATCACCATGCTTACAATAAAAGCATGCTCCACACTCGGCACGGTGGAACACCGCCACCCTGTCCCCCACCATCAGGCTTGAAACGTTTAAACCGGTCTCCGCAACATCTCCAGAGATCTCGTGGCCCAGCACTGTGCCGGGCTTAGCCTCGTGATACATAGCCTTCCAAACGTCTGTCGAACAGAGGCCGCAGGCCCTCACTCTAACCAGAATCTCATCTGGGCCGATGATGGGAGTCTCAACCTCCTCCCACCGGAAGTCGTTGAAATCACGGTATACTAATGCCCTCATCCGAATACACCCGTATCCGGCTACTTGTAGACGGTTATGAAGACTACGAGGAGCGGCTTGTCACCTTGGTTCCTCAGCCCATGAGGTTCCTCTCCTGAAACATAGAGGGTCAACCCTTCCTTGACAGGGATCTCCTCGTTGCCGATGATAAGTGTCCCAGAGTTGGAGAGAACATAGTAGATCTCTTCTCTTTCAGGATGCTCGTGGGGTCCGAAGGAGCCTCCGGGAGGCACGTGAATTAGGCCGAACCCGCTTATCCGGTGAGTCCCGTTCTTCTCTTTTTCAACTATCCTCTTTATGCTTGAAACCCCCTTGGAATAAGGCGTGAAAGGAATCGTGTTTGAATCAATAATCTTCCACATTTCTCATCTATGTTTACTTGTGAACCTGCACTTAAAAGTTTAATTCTGGCGGCGTTTTCACGATGGTTTCAACATTCGCCGAAGATTTATAATCAGAAGCCAGTAGTTAAGCATGTTGTGAACAGGATTTGGAGGACACTGTTTTAAGTTGCTTTCTCCTAACCTCTGCTATTATTGCTTGGCAACTGTTTACAACAAAATATCCGACTCACTCGGACGGGGGTGCAGTGCGGTGCGCTAGGAGCCTTATCAATACTCTTTTTCGCTCTCGGGCTATTTCTCGTCTTTCGATTAGTTAAAAAGCAGCATGTACCAGGAAGCAACTCTTCTTTAACACCTGTTACAGAGGTTTACCGGAATAGACTAGTTTTTCACAGTGTCTTTCAGAAAACCATGTTCTAAGAAAGACTTCTTCATTTACAGGATTAGCCGGCGGGGTTCCTGCAAAGAATATTGAGGAATATTTTCTAGCTAGGGCTGCGAGCCATCTAGCCTCCTCCTCGACTTCAGAAATACTTCCTTGGGACAAAACCTCGTAACTCGGATGGAGGAGAAATATCTTGTAAAAACCGTATTTATCCAAAAGGTTTTCAATGTCTTTCCGAGAGAACCTAGGATCCCATTCCACGTGAAAGCCATCGACCCCTGTTTCAACCAGATCCTTCATCAGCCCTCTGTAATCCCCGTCTGAAACAAAGATCAGTTTAATATCCTTGTCTTTAACGGGCTTCCAAATATGCTTCCACCACTTCACGATGTGCTTTCTAAACCATTCCGGGGGAAAGAATAAGCCGCCTCTCCAAGCAATATCGTCATGCGAGACAAAAACTTCTATCCCGGTTTTAGACCAGGCTTCAACATGCTTTCTAGCTACCTGGGCATACTTGGAGATGAGCTCGTCTAACACATCCGGGTTTTGACGGCTCAGCCTAGCTATCATTTGCAAGCCGATATGAATATCCAGATACGTGAAGAGCGTTAAGTAGAATTCTCCAGCGTACAACGTGGTTTCGCCAAATAGTTCCTGATATTCTTGGAAGAGCCTCCTGTATTCGCTGGTTATTTCACTGATGGACCTCGGCTCATCCTCACGAGGATCATAATTCTTCAGATAGTTTAACAGCTCCTCATAGTTTTTAAAAGGTCTCTCCACAACCCAAAGCTGCGAGGCTGTTTCTGTTCTTCTAAGCTTAAGGTTTTTATAAGCAACGTGGAAAGCATCTGTGAATGGAAAGTCTTCCCTAAATTCTTCGAAAAAACCTTCAATCAGCTTAGGCTTCCTGTCTCTCCATACAACGTTTAGATCAACTCCAAGCTGGTAAAACAAGTCAACGTCTAAAGATTGAAACACTGCTTTCATCCTCTCCTTCTGACTTCTCCCGTGAATTTTAATCCCGGTCAGCTTCTCAACAAGTTTTTCATCGCTAGTCGGGGCTCCGGCGAGAAGAAGCTCTTCTACATGCCTTAAGTTTATAGCTTCCAGCGCCCTTTTTCTCATCGCATCCATTCACGTTGATTGACAAATTAACTTTTCTTTTCTCGTAGCTAGCTCACCGGAGGTTCATGCTGAGCATCCATACTTCTTCTAGATGTTTTATTCGAATTAAAGAAAACTTTTTATTTGAAACACTCGTCTTACTAAGGGGGATTGTACCAGCAGAAACCCAAGGAACTACGCCGGGTAGCCATATTGCTTGTGATGATAATGGTTTCTTGGCTTGTCTACTGGTTCCTGAAAGTATATTTCTTTAAACTGTGGATGGTGGAGGACTTGCTGCTAGTGTCCTTCTGCTTTATTCTCATCATAATGTTTTACAGGCTGCGGGGAATTTTCACTTTCTTGGTTTCCCTGCTTGTTTTCACCGAGTTCGCCGTCCTAGGATTATTCTTCTCCCTTAACGGTTTAACCCCTCTTCTTTCAGAAGTCTTGTCTGAAAAGATTGATGCTGAAACCGCAGCCATAAGAGTAATGCCTCATTTAGTGAATCTGCTTACTGGAGTGTTGAGCACAAGCATCGTATTCCTGTTGTTGACTTCAGAGGGTTTAAACTCGTATCTGGGCACGGAAGCAATATTCCCGTTTCGTAGAGAAAAAGAGTTAAGGTCGAGAGAAACCAAAAAAAGGTAAACCATAGTTTTAAGCTTTCTACCGTTTACAGGACTGGGTTCGAAAACCTTTATACACACAGTTTATCGAAAGTTTTGGGATAGCGCGCAGCGGAAGGGGTTCACATATGCTTGAGAGAGTGGGAATATGACCGGACGAGCACCGGTTAAGATTTGTCAAGCATATGCACATGCATTTTCAGAACCGTAAATCTTTTTCGCGTAGGCTTAAGGTTATGGTTTACGCCATGAAGTTGGCTAATACTGTGGAAACTTTTTCAAACATGGCTAAGCGTTAACAGTAAAACTTTTTAAACTTACTATCTAAACATGGTGGAGGTGGAGAGTGTTTGAAGCATTGTCAGAAATGTGGTAAGGAGCTGCCTGATGACGCTGCCTTCTGTTCCACGTGCGGCTCTCCGGTGGGTAAGGTTTCTAGGGAGGAATACTCCGTTTCGTCAGATGATCTCGTGAAAACGATTAAACATCTTATTCATGAGGGTAATGTTACGAGGATTATTGTGAAAAGTGAGAGTGATGAGACGCTGCTTGAGATCCCTGCTACAGTAGGAGTTATAGGCGCAATTTTGGCTCCTTGGATGGCTGCCCTAGGAGTGATCGCGGCAATAGTAACTAGGTGTAAGATAATTGTTGAGAGAAGAGAATAATACCGTTTTATATCATTTATAGCCCTGCTCGTTAAAACCTCGTCATTCTTGAAACGCATGTCAAAATAATCTCATCAGACTCTTGATAAGCATGCTTCGCAGCATCTTAAAGTGTTCTGTAAAATTCCTTTTCGCTGAAGTAGCCTTCTGTAATTAAAGCAGAAGCGTTGCCTAAACTACTGTTAATTTTAATGGTCATATTAATTGAAAAGCTTAAATAATCTTAAACCATTCATGCTTGGGATTAGGATTGGTGACGCTGGAAGAGGTTCCAGACATAGTTTCAAAGATGACTCTTGAGGAGAAAGCTAGGATCGTCGTAGGGGTAGGCATGCCCGGCATGTTTGGAAATCCTCCGCCCCGTGTTCCGGGTGCTGCTGGCGAGACTCATCCTATTGAAAGGCTTGGAATACCTTCAGCCGTCTTGGCGGATGGGCCGGCCGGCTTAAGGATAAACCCTAGGAGGGAGAACGATGATAAAACGTATCATGCTACGGCTTTCCCTGTTGAGACGATGCTCGCCTCAACCTGGAACAGGGAGATTCTTGAGGCTGTAGGCAGGTGTTTGGGCGAGGAGGTTAGAGAATACGGGGTGGATATTCTTCTTGCGCCGGCGATGAATATTCACAGGAATCCTCTGTGCGGCAGGAACTTCGAATACTACTCGGAGGATCCTCTTCTCACCGGGGAGATGGCCGCGGCCTTCGTTAAGGGTGTTCAGTCTCAAGGCGTGGGAACTTGTCTGAAGCATTTCGCCGCCAACGAGCAGGAGACTAATCGTCATTTGATTGACACGCTGGTTTCTGAAAGAGCTCTTAGAGAAATATATCTTAAGGGGTTTGAGATAGCAGTTAGGAAGTCCAAGCCGTGGACTGTTATGAGCGCATACAACAAGCTGAACGGGCAGCACTGTTCACAGAACGAGTGGCTTCTAACAAAGGTTCTAAGGGATGACTGGGGGTTCGAAGGCTTCGTGATGACAGACTGGTTTGCTAAAGATGATCCGGTAGAGATGATGAGGGCTGGAAACGACATGATTATGCCAGGAAAGGCATATCAGATTGACCCGAAAAGGAAGGACGAGGTGGAGGCGATAATTAACGCTGTTAAAGAAGGGAGGCTGGACGAGGAGATCCTTATCAGGAACGTGAAGAACATTCTGAGGATCCTCGTCAACTCACCATCATTCAAAGGGTACAAGTATTCTAATAAGCCTGATCTCGATGCTCACGCTAGAGTCGCCTATGAGGCAGGTGTTGAGGGCGTTATTCTTCTTAAGAACAATGGGGCACTGCCCGTGGGCAGGGATGCGAGAATCGCTCTCTTCGGAACAGGCCAGATTGAGACGATAAAGGGCGGCACTGGGAGCGGTGACACTCACCCGAGGTACGTAATATCGATTCTCGACGGGATGAGGGAGAGACGCCTGAGGGTTGACGAGGAGCTTGCCGAGGCCCATGCTAAATACTTGGCTGAGATCAGGAGTACGAATGAATACAGGATTGAGAAAACTGTTTTCGGCGAGATCTTTAAACCGGTTCCCCAGGACTTTCTAAGCGAGGAGGAGATAGGCAGGTTTGCGGAGAGAAACGATGTTGCGATCATCTTGATAAGCAGGATCTCGGGCGAGGGCTACGATAGGAGGCCTGAGAAGGGAGACTTCTACTTGAGCGACGACGAGATAAGGCTGATAGAAAGAGTCTCTAAAGCCTTCCATGGGCGTGGCAAGAAGGTTGTGGCAATATTGAACATAGGTTCACCCATAGAAGTTGTCAGCTGGAGGAGCATGGTGGACAGCATCCTCCTAACATGGCAGGCTGGCCAGGAGACGGGGAGGATTGTTGCGGACATTGTCTCCGGGGAGAGAAACCCGTCGGGTAAGCTTCCGACAAGCTTCCCCATGGATTACTCTGACGTTCCCTCCTGGAGCTTCCCAGGGGAGCCTAAAGATAATCCGCAGAGAGTCGCTTACGACGAGGGGATATACGTTGGATACAGGTACTACGACACGTTCGGGGTTGAGCCTGCCTACGAGTTCGGCTTCGGCCTTTCCTACACGAGCTTCGAATACAGGAATCTGAAGGTGGAGACGCTTGACAATAGAGTTGTTGTTTCCTTCGAAGTTGTGAACGCTGGAAGCCTCCCCGGGAAGGAGGTTGCTCAAATCTATGTTAGGGCTCCGAAGGGCAGGTTGGACAAGCCTTTCCAAGAGCTTAAGGAGTTCCATAAGACGAGGCTTCTAAACCCCGGCGAGAAGGAGAAGATTACTGTTGAGCTTGGCTTCAACTCTCTTGCAAGCTATGATGGTGAGAAATGGGTTGTCGAGAAGGGTGAGTATGAAGTGAGAGTGGGCTCTTCCTCGAGAGACATCAGGCTCATAGGCAGGTTCACAATCAGCCAGTAGCTTGCTATTTCTCCCTCCGGTGATTTTTCTAAATATTGCGCCTATTCTTACTGTTGGTGCTTTTCTTCAAGCTTTTGGTTTAAATGAAAGGATGAGAATTAAACATTTAAGGGGCAGTTATTGTTTAAACCTAGGAGTGTCTCATGGGTTTCAACGGTCTTAGAGATGCTCTCACTAAAGCTGTCAACGATGTTTTTCCAGGGGCTTCTGTAGCTGTCTGTGTGGAGGATAAGCTTGTCTACGAGGAGGCCTTTGGGTATGCTGAAACGGTTCCAGGTAAAAGAGAAACATCAGTAGAGACGCTTTACGATCTCGCTTCCCTCACTAAGCCTCTGGCATCGTCGATCATCGTCGCCAAGCTTCTTGAGGAAGGTCTTCTCCATTTGAAGCAGAAGGTTTCGGAAGTCCTGCCTGAGTATTGCAGGACGAACACTGGGCAAGACGAGCTTAAAAGC
>JAOAJQ010000006.1 GCA_026414125.1 Thermoproteota archaeon | reverse complement strand
GAATAATTCTGGCACTGGTGCTCTATGTTTTGAAGCTTAAGGTCCCAATCTTCTGGTTCATAAGCGTTCCAGCCCTCTACATATCCATGACCATACCGACATACATGTGGCTAACCTCATTAATCGCCTTAATAATAAAATTCGTCGTGATCAGAACCATTGGAATAAAGAGGTATGAGGAGTACGCTATGCCCATAGTAGCAGGATGGATCCTGGGCTTCGGCGCAATGTGGCTGCCCGCAGCACTGCTAAACCTAGGAGTAGTATTGCCTAAGATGCAAACCCTGTTCCAACCGTAAAAGCCGTAAACCTTTTTTCTTTTTCAATAATCCTTTCTAATGTTAGTTGGTTTCAAGTCTGACGGAAAGCTTTTTAAAAAATGATGACGTAAGACAGTTGATGATGCCGAGTTTTAAGATGATGTGTTCGCTTCTCGCAATCACGCTGATAATCCTTATGTTTCTATCCTACAACTTGTCCACGTGTTTGCAATCGGCTAGGCAGCTTAACCGTCAGCTTGCAGAATACAGTGAAAGCTTCAAAAAACTCGCAAGCCTTATATCGAGCCTTTCCTATGATAATTATGGTGGGACATTGCGTGTTAAAGGCACGGCTACAGGCTTCTTTCACGTTGAGAAGATTAATGGTGTCTGGTGGATCATAGATCCTGAGGGAAACTGCTTCATATCTAAGGGGGTGAATCATGTCAGCTTCGACGCGGATTATTCTCCTTCTCTAGGATACAGCCCGTATAATAAGGCTGTTCTGAAGAAGTATGGTGGTGTCGAGCCCTGGGCGAAAGCCACTGTGGAACGGCTGCGCAACTACGGTTTCAACACGATCGGCGCATGGTCCAGCAGGGAGCTCTACGAGCTTGAAATACCGTATACTGTAATACTTGATATTGCCGCGTCAGCCGGTTCAGAATGGTTGAGCGGCCGTGTCATAGACTATTTTTCCGAGAATTTTGAGAAAGTGGCTGAAGAGGTTGCGGAGAAAATGTGCACCCCTAGGAGGAATGACCCTTATCTCTTGGGTTATTTTACTGACAACGAGCTGAGGTGGGGACCAGACTGGAGGTCTTCCAAGCATCTTTTCGACGATTACCTTGCTCTTGAAAAGGATGCTCCAGGTAAAAGAATGCTTGTCCAATATTTAAGGGAGAAGTATGGGAGTATAAGCGAGCTTAACGCTAAATGGGGTACAAGCTTTCACTCCTTCGAGGATATTCTGAACATCTACAGGCCTCCTGCTGGAGCCTTCTTGGATCCTGATAGGCTGGGTTTCCTGGAGCTTGTTTCAAAAAGGTATTTCAAAGTTTGCCACGACGCTATAAGGAAGCATGACCCAAACCATCTTATTTTGGGATGTAGGTTTGCTTTCAGGCCGTCAGACGAGGTTTTGAAAGGGTGCATTGGACATGTGGATATTATTTCAATTAATAACTATGGGTGGGATCCTCCCCTAGAGGACTTGAGGGCTATAAACCGTCTCACAGGTCTTCCAGTAATGATTACCGAGTTCTCTTTTAAAGCAAGGGATTCAGGCCTACCTAACACTAGGGGTGCTGGAACTCCTTTGGCAACGCAGGGTGACAGGGCTGAACGTTTCGAAAACTACGTCAGCAAAATCTTATCCGAGCCTTATGTGGTTGGCTACCACTGGTTTCAGTATTCGGATCAGCCTGCGCAGGGGAGGTTTGACGGGGAGAACAGTAACTTCGGACTTGTCAACATCGAGGATGAGCCTTGGGTGATTCTGGTTACAAGGATTACGACGGTTAATCTTAAAGCTGAGCTCATTCACGCCGAGTCGCTAGTCGAAAAAGGCTAACAGTAGCATTGCGCTGCACAACCCGCTGTTCAAAGGCTCCTATTTTTTGAAAAATTACTGCAGTAGCCTGAAGAACTCCTCTATTCCTTTTCTGATAAATTCTTCTTCTAAAATCCCGAGCGGTGTTTCCGTTTCAACTATTCTCCTCGGTATCTTCAAATCCTTGTGGCTGAAACCCTCCCTTGCTTTGAAAGCGTTTTTACTCTTAAGAGTTTCAACCCCTATCCTGTTCAAATCTTCAAGAGTAATGTCAGGGTTAAACCCTACGGTCTTTAATGATTCGAGCACGGTGTCAGGCTTGTAGACCCCTCTAGCGAAGAAGCATACGACTAGGCTGGATAAGACTTGACGCCAAGACTCCTCTTTAAACAGTGCCTCGGCAATCTGCTTCGGCGTCATCTTTGTTCCTGTCTTAGCATTATCCTCATCCATGCTGTATCCTGCGCTATCCAGATGGCTATGTCTAGCACCAGTTAAGAAAGTAAGGTGTGCAGCGGGTCCAGTATGGTAGCCCGGCATCTCGCTGCCCCCGAAGGAGAGGGCAAAATCCATCCCTCCATATTTCGACGCAGCCTTCTCAACACCCCTCGCCAGGGTTGAGTAGAATTCGTTCGGCTGGGACACAATCCTCCTCACAGCCTCCCGGTAGGCTTCCCCGTCACCCCATTTAAGCTCCAGCCCCATCGTCTCCATGCTTGTGACAAGGCCTTTCTCATAGGCTTCCGTAGCCCAGGCTAACACGACTCCTGTGCTTATCGCATCAAGCCCCTGTGTTTCAACCTCGTCGATAAGCTTTAACAGCTCATTTGTCTCGGTTAATCCAAGCATTGAGCCCAATGAGTATATTGGCTCGTAATCGTAAGGAACCATGGTGGTCTTGTAGAAATAAGGCTCATCCTCGTAAGGCTCTCTGAGCGTTGCCAAGTGTATGCAGGCCACTGGGCAATGTGAGCAGGAGACTCTTCTGCCCAAGTGTTTCTCCGCAAGATTCTCGCCTGAGATGTTTTCAGCATTCTTAATGCTTGTCTGTCGTAGGTTTAACGATGGCAGTGCTTTAAGCTCGTTTAAAGGAATAACGTTGGAGGATGTTCCAATATCATGGTACTTCCTCATCACCTGTGATTTAACTGTTAGTTGAAGAATCTTATCGTAGAGGATCCTGTATGCCTGCGGGTTTTTAACATTCACGGAGTGTTTCCCACATATCGTTATCGCCTTAAGCTTCTTGCTGCCGAAGACTGCCCCGAGGCCAAGCCTGCCGAAGTGGCGATAGGTTTCGACAACCACGCTGGCGTATGAAACCATTTTCTCACCTGCTCTGCCTATTCTCATGATTGTCCTCAACCCTGCTTCAGACTCCAGTTCCCTAATTATCCTTCCAACGGTGTAGCTGCTTTCAATCCCCCATATTCCAGAAGCATCTCTGAAATACACGTCGCTTCCATAGATGGCGAGGTAAACAGGTGTTTCACTAGTGCCCTTAACCACTATCGCCCCATATCCGGCCATTCTAATCGCGCTGGCGCTTCTTCCGCCAGCATGGCTCTCTCCAAGGTTGCCGGTTAAAGGAGACTTGAACATGGCGACTGTTTTAGAAGCCATTGGGAAGAGGCCTGTCAGGGGGCCGACTGCGAATATGATCGGGTTCTCAGGACCAAGCGGGTCTGCTTTCTCCGGACACTCCTCCAGCAGAAGCCTTATGGCGACACCTGTTCCACCAATATGTTTCTCAAACAGGTCTGGTCTGCTTCTAACGTGGAACCTCCTCTTTGAAAGATCTATATAAAGGATTTTATCCAGCGTCATTCTACCTGGCCTCCCTTAACCCTATCACCCTGTAGGGGCAGTAATTGACACAGTAGCCGCAGTGGACGCATATGTTAGGCTTGTTCGCCTCATTATCCCAGAAGACTGCTTTAAGCGGACATGCGTCAACACATCTTCCACATCCTATGCATTTCGAAGGATTAAGCGTGACCCCTCCTGCCTTTCTCAAGGATAGTGCGTTTGTCACGCAAACCTTCATGCACGGCGGGTCTGGGCAGGCTCTGCACACGATGACTGTGAAACCTCTTTCCACTCCTCCGATCGACCTGACTCTGATAGCTGACTTGGCGAAGCCTCCCTCGCCGAACCTTCTTGAGCATGCAAACATGCAGAGCTGGCATCCGACGCATTTATCAATATCCAGGACTGTCAGCCTTCCAGCCACTGTTCCTCCCTCTAATGATCGCTTTTCAGCCTTAAATAATTTTAATTTTAACATTCTGAAGCCTGTTGACCCGAACGATGGTAAAATGGTTTGAAAACATAAATATCTAAGGAGTATGGCATAATTTGTGAGTAAAGATGGAGAATAAGCCTGTTTACCTTGACTCCTCAGCCCCTGTTGAACTCAGGGTTAGGGATCTTTTGAAAAGAATGACGTTAGAGGAGAAGCTTGCTCAACTCCAGTCGGTCTGGCCAAGGGTTTTCGGGACAACAACTATTCCACGGGAAAAGCTGGAGGATCTTCTAAAAATGGGGATAGGAGAGTTGACCCGTTTATCAGGAGCCTTAGGTGTTAATCCCGGAGACGGTGCTAGGATGGCCAATGAGATTCAGAGGTTCCTCGTCGAGAAGACTAGGCTCCACATACCTGCTATTGTTCATGAAGAATGTTTAACAGGCTTCTTGGCAATGGGGGCTACAGTATTCCCTCAAGCGATAGGCTTAGCAAGCACGTGGGATCCTGAGCTTGTTGAAAAAGTCGCTTCAGTTATAAGGAGACAGGTTAGGGCCTCAGGAGCCCATCAGGGTCTTGCCCCCGTTCTGGATGTTCTAAGAGATCCGAGGTGGGGCAGGACGGAGGAGACTTACGGCGAGGATCCGTACCTGGTTGCAAGCATGGGGGTTGCTTACGTTAAGGGTCTTCAAGGAGAGGATTTTAGAAACGGCGTGATAGCAACCATTAAGCATTTTGCAGCACACGGTTTTCCAGAAGGCGGGAGGAACTGTGCCCCGGTTCACGCAACCCCTCGGGAGCTAAGGGAGATTTTCCTGTTTCCATTCGAGGCCGCGGTTAAGGTTGCAGGCGCCTTCTCATTGATGAATGCTTACCATGAGATAGACGGAGTTCCCTGCGCCTCCTCAAAAACCCTTCTTACAGACATCCTTAGGGGCGAATGGGGTTTCCAAGGGTTTGTCGTCTCAGACTATTTCGCCATCAGAATGCTTGAAAACTTTCACAATACTGCTCTAGACGCTAAGGATGCTGCAGTCCAAGCGATTCAAGCCGGGATAGACGTTGAGCTTCCCCATGTAGACTGCTACGGGGAGCCTCTGCTGCAGGCCGTTAAAGAGGGTAGGGTTTCAGAAGGGCTTGTCGACCTGGCTGTTTCAAGGGTTTTAAGAGCCAAGTTTCTACTAGGTCTTTTCGAAAACCCCTATGTCAACCCGGAGGAGGCTAAAAGCCAGTTTGACAGGGATGAGGATAGGGCTCTAGCCCTAAGGGCTGCTAGGGAGTCGATAGTCCTCCTTAAGAACAACGGGGTTCTCCCAATCCGGGAGACGGTTAAGTCGATAGCGGTCATAGGGCCGAATGCCGATAGCAAGAGGAATCTCCACGGGGACTATAGTTTCACGGCTCACATGGATATGGCTAACCCGCCGCCCGGCTATGAGCAAGTTTTCAGGGAGGGTGCTGTGAGGACGGTCAGCATTCTTGAGGGCATCAGGAACAGGGCTACCGCCAACATATTGATAAATTACGCTAAGGGCTGCGACATCACCGGGGAGTCTAGAGAAGGGTTCGGCGAAGCTGTTAAAGCAGCATTGGAATCAGACGTCGTGATAGCCGTTATGGGTGAAAAATCTGGAATGTTTGAAAGAGGAGTGTCCGGCGAGGGGTGTGACAGGTTTTCCCTAGGACTGCCCGGGGTCCAAGAGGATTTGATTAGGGAACTCTGCAACACCGGTAAGCCGGTTATACTGGTGCTTGTTAACGGCAGGCCGATTTCCCTAGGCTGGATGGTTGAAAAGTGTTCAGCAATACTTGAAGCATGGTACCCCGGTGAAGAGGGAGGTAACGCTGTCGCAGACGTGCTCTTCGGACACTATAATCCTGGGGGGAGGCTTCCAGTATCCTTTCCGAAGAACGCTGGCCAGATTCCGCTGAACTATAACAGGAAGCCTTCGTCTTTCAGGAATTACGTTGGTATGGATGCTAAGCCAGAATTCCCGTTCGGCCATGGTTTAAGCTACACGGTCTTCGAATATAGTTCTCTAGAGATTGAGCCGCAGGAAACCAGTTCCACGGGAAGTGTTAAGATACGTTTTAAGCTGAGGAATACTGGCGACCGGAGGGGTGACGAAGTTGTTCAGCTTTACGTGAGGGACCGGGTGTCAAGTGTCACTAGGCCTGTGATGGAGCTTAAGGGTTTCAAAAGATTGGGTCTTGAGCCTGGGGAGACTAAGACTGTTGAATTCACGCTTTCCACAGAGCAGCTTGCCTTCTACGATGAGCAAATGAGGCTGATGGTTGAGCCAGGCGTCTTCGAAGTCTTTATCGGCAGTTCTTCCGAGGACATTAGGCTTAGAGACAGTTTCAAGGTTACAGGTGAAGCTAGAACCATAGGATTTAGAACAGTATTCTTCAGCAGCGTTCAGGTTAAATAAAATTCTTTCAAAGCTTTCTGGGCCAAATGAGAAAGAATAATAAGGCTTAGAGCTGGTTTCAACAAGGATGGCTGAGGAGCAGTTCTTCCAGATGTTCCTGAGCGGGTTGCGCGAATCAATAAGCAGGCTGAGCCCACTAAGCTTCAATTCGTCGCCTTTCACAGCTTCCTATCTTTCGAAATGGTGTCCCTATGATGAAACATGTGAGCCGGATGGAGCCGTGGCGGCTTGTGACGGGAGTATTAGTGAATCCGGTTTCTCCGGAGGATTGGTTGTCTGGGTTGCTAGATCCGTGGCACATGTTTACTCGAAGGGGAACGAGCCGATTAGCCTGCTGGAGGCTGGGGTGGAAGCGGGCTATAGGCTTCAAGGAAAAGGGCTGTTTCTAAGGGCTCTGGAGCTTAGGACGCTGAGGCGGGCTTTAGAAAAAGGGGCCCAGCTACACGGGAGGGTCTTTGGTATTTTCGACGGCAGCCTCTACCTGGCTTTTCTACACCATAGGGATCGCTTAAAAGCTGTTTCAAGGGTTTTTGAGAATTACGTTAGGGAGCTGACTCTTCTCCTGAAGCTCGTTGACGAGGGGAGGATAGCCGTAGGTATTTCGAAAGACAGTGACATTAGTTATCTCCGGGCTAAGATAATGATTGATATTCTGTACAGCCTAGATCCTGAGATTGCTTCTGAAGCAAGGGGGAGAAGCATAAGGAGGATTAGGGAAGTTTTAGGTGAGAAGGTTAGGGGTTTGCCTCCTGACTCAGTGGTGAAAATCTGTTTTGAAGAGTTGAAGCAGGATTTTTCAGACGAAGGGGTTTACAGTGAGATCTCCCCCGCGCCAGGGTTCACGAAGCCGCTTCTCCTCGCGCCGCAGACGATTTTCCTAACCGGGGAGGCTAAGTCAACCGGCTGGTGGGACTCACGGTTCAGGGAGCGCCTGAAGCGGGATGGGGAGTTAAAAGGTGTTCTCGAGGCGCTTGACGACTACTTCTCAAATCCTCCCGTAGCGTTAACATATTGGAGGCCGAGTATGAGTCCCAGAGTGTACAGGGTCGACGTGCCTTCAAGTATTCTCGGATACAGCGGCGCGGGTGGAAGTCTTTCCGAAGACTTTTTCATAGGAGATTCAGGTGTTGAAAAAGCAAAAAAGATATTCTGCGTGTTAAACATGCTGCAGCAGGAGCCTCATGCTGTGCACCCGCTTGCTGAAGTGGACTCTATTGCTAGGCTTAGCAGGAGCGTCTACAAGGATGCTTATGAGCCGGTTATTGTCGAAGAATTGAGGAGGAGAGGTTTTAAAGCAAGCCCTAGGAGGAGAAGAATTAGGGACGCTGTGTTGAGGGGATACTGATGGAACCGCTTGGAAGAGTGATAGAAGAGTCCACCCCGTACGGGTTCGTTTTTAAAACAGGCATAGATAATCCAGTAGCTCTCCATGACTATGTTTTCGTAGAGGTGAATAATTTTGATGATGGAAGATTGGAGAAGGTTAGGGTTTTGGCAGAGATTGTTGACTTGGCTTCTAAAAATCCTCTTGCGACGGAGAGGCTGGCTGCTGAGCAACATGTGTCACCGTATTCCTACAAGCTGGTTTCAACAGAGGTAGTGGGGTATCTTAAGGATGGGCGTATCATAAGGCCGAAGGTTGCTCCAGACCCTAACGCGCCTGTCTACAGGGCTGACGATGAGTTTCTTCAAGCATTCTTCTCAGGGGTAGAGAAGAGGATACCCCTATACGTAGCGATGCTCCTAAACAGGCCTATGGTTAAGGTTCCTATACACCTTCAAGACCTTCAGTTCCATTTGGGCGTTTTCGCAGCCACTCGAGCTGGGAAATCATATTTCGCCGGCAGGTTGATCGAGGAGATTCTCGTGAACACGCCTTTCCCAGTGGTCGTCATAGATATTCATGCGGACTACGTTATGATGGATAGGCTGGTTAAAGGCGGTAGGCATGGCGACTTCAACATCGTTGTCTACTATCCCCCTGGTGCTCCAAAAGTAGGCGGGGTGACTGCTGAGCAGAGGGAACTCCAACTAAGCCCTGAGCAGCTGACATACGAGGCGATAATCGCGCTTCTTGGAACCACTCTGGGGGAGAGGCAGAAAATCGTTTTGAGAAACGTCTTGAGGAGGCTTAAATCGGAGAGACGACCTTTTGGATTAGGGGACATAACAGACTTGATCAGGAGCAAGCTGGAAGAAACTGATAGTGATGGTAAGCTGGTGCTTAAGGGAGAGAATAGAGCCAGGTATGAGAGTCTTCTCGCCCGGCTGGAAGACCTAGGGGAAGAGGTCTCGCTCCCCCCATCCGGGATGAGTATCTCCGAGTTGCTGGCTCCGAAGACGCTGAGCGTCATCTGTCTAAACGGGCTGCGCTCAAGAGTTCAAGATGCATACGCCAGTATAATTGTAGACACCCTGTTCAGACACCAGGTTTCAAGTAAGAGTGACGAGAAGAACTTTACCCCTGTTTTTCTCTTCGTCGAGGAGGCTCACCGTATAGCTTCTGAGAAGAGTGGGAGTTATGCTGTCAGAACCATATCCACAGCTATAAGGGAGGGTGCCAAGTTTGGACTCTTCATAACTCTGATAAGCCAGCGTCCGAGAAACATAGACCCAGACATATTGAGCAACATTGGGAACTACGCGGTGATGAGAATAACCAACCAGCAGGATCAGAGCGTCATAGAGAATGCTAGTGAAAGCTTTTACCATAGGCTTATAGAGGATCTTCCTGGGCTAAACCAAGGGGAGGCGGTGCTCGTTGGACCTTTCGTGCCTCTTCCAGCCCACGTGAGAACCTTAGACAGGAGGACAGTCCATTACGGTGTAACGCCTGAGCTCAGCAATATCATGGAAAGGATTAATGAGCAGCTTAAGCAAAGGGAAACGGGCAAATGGTGAGATGCGATGAAGATAGGGGTTTTTGCCGACACCCATATAGGGAGAAACATACCTAGAGAGGTCGGCGAGCTCAGAAGAAAAGCTTATCGGCACGCCTTCACTCAGGCCATTAATATTTTCATAAAGGAAAAAGTGGGATGCGTGATTCATGCGGGAGACCTCTTTGAGAAACGCAGCATGATGTCTGAGGACAGCGTTTTCGTTAAGGAGGAGTTGCAGCGCCTAGTCAACTCTATTCGCGAGGAACACGGTGAAGAAGTATCAATATTCCTCATTAGGGGGAACCATGACGGTGCCCTTGACAACAATGCTCTAGATTTCGTTAAGCATCCTCTTGCAAAATACCTTAAGATAGTTGGTGAGGCCGCGATAAGGGGCGAAGAGGAATCCTATTTTTTCAACGGCATCCGGTTAATAGGACTGCCTTACCATCCATACATATCGCGTGTTTTTAAGAATGTGAAAAATATTATTCAAAAAGGGTTTACGATGGAGGGAGAGATTAAGATTCTTGCGATACACAACTTTATTCAGGGGTATCACGAGGTTCCTCCAGGAGTCCCACCGCATAACTGTCTTACAGTAAGAGATTTCGATGAGCTTGGGGTCGATATGGTTTTAGCCGGCCACTATCATGGAAAGGTTAACCCGATGCAGAGTAACGAGACGCTTTTCCTAACGCCTGGTGCGACTGAGGCGGTCGACCTGTCTGATGAAGGTCCCTACGGCGTCTACGTGCTAGACGGAAGTCAAGTAAAGTTCCATCCGATAAAACCTCTTCATGAAATACGCAACGTCAAAGTGGATTCAAAGGGGGCGGTGAAACCCTGTGAATGGTTCGTCGAGCAATCTGTTCGCGAGATAGATGCTTACTCCTCTGATCTTCAGGCCTGGGGTATTGATGGGATACTGCGCCTAGTTTTAAGCGGGTACACCGAGAATGATCCGCATAACATAGACGTGTCTCTCCGGAAGGAGGTTGCGAAGAAAACCGTTTCAACTAGGTTGCTGCATGTCGACTTGATTAACCGTGTCGAAGACGTTAAGCAGAGAGCCGTCTTCTCTAGGCTTGGCAGTGGGCTCGACTATGCGATGGAGATTTTGAAGTCGCTTGGGGAAGTGTCGGAGGAAGCGATGAAGATCGTGGAGGAGCTGAGTATAACTCTTGATGAAAAAGCGAGTCAGAGAACAGGGCTTCTCACAGAATCCGATAGGAGCCGTTTCGTAAAACGCTGGGTTCAGATTTTAGAAAAGGCAGGTGGTTGAAATGGGTGGCTTAATCGAAACCCTTAGACTCAGAAACCTGGAGCGTTACAGGAATGTTCAGCTAGACTTCTCCGCTGGGCTTAACCTCATAAAAGGTAGGAATTCGACAGGTAAAACTACTCTGCTCAACGCATTGACGTTCGCCCTTTTCGGCGAGGTTCCGGAGGCTAAGCCGAAGCTACTGGTTTCAAAGCTACCGGGTTCAGGGGAGATGAGTATCTACGTAAGGTTCAGAAGCCCGGTGAATGGCAAGGTTGTTGAAGTTGAGAGAAGAGGCAGTTTAGATAGGAACGGGGATTACAGGACCGGGGAACGAATGCTCCGGATTGACGGTAAAAACGTGTCTTTAGGTAGTGAGGAGGACTTGAGGAGCATGATTACTGAGCTTCTTGGGATGAGTTTAAGGAAGTTTATCAACCTAGTCTATGTTAGGCAGGGTCGGCTAACCGAAATACTGGAGCCTCAGAAAGAACACATGGACTCAGTAATGGGGATAACACTGTTAAGAGAGCTGCGTGAACAACTGGATGAAGCACGGAGAGAACTAGAAAGGTTTAACGGGAAGGATGTTGCAACCGAGATTCAGAATCTTGAGGAACGGGTGCCGGAGCTCGATTCAAGCCTGAAACAGATCGACGAAGACGTTTGCCAGTTGAATAAGGAGGTTCAGGAGCTTGAAAACCTTTTGAAGAAGGCTGAATCAACAGAATTAACTGAGCTTCTCAACTGTATTAAAAAGAAGGGGGAGATTGAGGAGGAGCTGAAAAAAATCACTTCAAAGAGTCAAGAGCTTCTGGAGCAAGCCGGTGTCTCTTCGGTTGAGGAGCTGGAGGAAAAAATGAGTTTAAGAGAAAAGGAGCTGGAAACACTGAAAGCAGCGAGAAATAGTTTGAAGAAGGAGCTGGATGCTTCCATGGAGAAATGGTTAAGCGTTAAGAGCCGTGTTGAAAACCTTGCGAAACAAGTAAGGGAGCGCGAGTCTCTTGCTGGAAGCGGTGCTTCTAAATGCCCTAAATGCGGTCAAGACTTGCAACCAGCTGTAATCCAGAGAATTCTGGAGGAGGATCGCGGCTCGTTAGCCAAGGCTAGTCTCGAGGAAGCTGAAGCGAGAAAGGCTTACGAGATGAAAAACATTGCGTTTCAAAACCTTGCTGAAAAAATAAACGTTGCTGAAGGCGAGTGCTCAAGGATGAAGACTGTGAGAAACCGTCTTAAAGAATATTTGGATTCTGCCGAAGTCCTAGTTAAACTAAGGAGTGAAAACCTAGCTATGATAAAGGAGAAACTAACAGTTCTCGACCTGCCTTTCACACACGAGGATCCTGAACTGAAGCTGAAGCTAGCCCAGCAGTTACCCCTTCAGCAGGAGGAGCTAGCTAGGAGGAGGAGTCAGCTTGCTGAGAAGAAGAAGATTTTAGAGAAGAAGAAGAGTATGAGAATGGATATCAGTAAGAAACTTGAGGACTATAATAGGCTGCTCAACGAGCTTAAAAGAAGGATGGAGAAGGCTGGTATCGCATATAGGCTTTCTCAGCTTTTCAACCAAGCTGTTGAAACTAGAAGGAGAGAACTGATAAAACGCATAGAGTTTCGAGCATTAGAGTACTATAGAGCTATGACGGATCAGCATGTTTACGACGCTATAATCATAAACCCAGAGGACTATTCTGTTGCGGTGCATCCGAAAGGGTTAACAACTCCTATTCCTGCAACCAGAGTTGGAGGAGGGCATCAAACTATTCTAGCTCTAGCCATACGCCTCGCGCTCCTGCATGTGCTAAGCCTGAATTCACTGCTGATACTTGACGAGCCCACTTACGGTGTTGACTCAGAAAACCTTCCTCAGGTTGCAAGCTACATTGGGGAAGCCTCCAAACAACTCTCTCAAATGATACTTGTAACCCACCACAACATTTGTGAGGAAGAGGCTTCAAACATTATAGAAGTGAGTGTTCAAGAAGACGGTTCGTCTAAAGCCGAGATTAAAACATAGAGTGTATCCTGATAAGCGTTGCAACTGTGAATCTCGCGAGTATTCTATAGTGCTCGAAAATCCGACGTGAGACAAAAGTTAATATTCAGGGGGTCTGCTATTAATTACAGTTGGTTTAGCATGAAGGTGCTGGTAACCTACTACTCTGCAACTGGAAACACGGAAAAGATGGCGAGAGCCGTGGCCGAGGGAGCGAAGGAGGTTAAAGGGGTCATTTCCACGCTTAAGCGGGTTGAGGAAACCTCTTTGAAAGACTTGCTGGAGTCGGATGTTATAATAGTTGGATCCCCGACCTACTATGGGTTGATGGCTGCTCCTGTAAAAAAGCTTTTAGATGAAAGCGTTAAGATACATGGGAAGCTTGAAGGAAAGGTTGGTGGCGCCTTTACATCCTCCGGAGGTAGTGCAACAGGGGCTGAAACAACCATCCTGTCCATACTGCAAGCCCTGCTTGTCCACGGTATGATTATCCAGGGGGACGCGGAAGACAAGCACTACGGGGTTGCCTGCGTCGGGAAGCCTAGTGGAGAGGACTTGGAACTATGTAGAAGAATGGGTAGGAGGCTGGCGGAACTGGCCTCACGCCTGGTTAAGGACTAGCCCTACTGAGCCTTTTTTGCTGCCAGCGTTTCTGCAATTATTCTCGCAACTTCTTCAAGCAGGAGTCTGTCTTCATCATCGAACGCGTCTAGTAAGTCGCTGTCTATATCAATCTCCCCTGCAACTTTCTCCCCAATGAGTATTGGGACGACTATTTCAGACTTGGTAGAGGGGAAACACTCAATGTATCTTGACTCCTTGCTGACGTCTGGAACGATTATCGTCTCGCCTTTCTGAGCAGCCAAGCCGCAAACACCTTCTCCAACTCTTATCTTAACATGGCTTGTCTCCTCGTCGCCTGAAAAGGCGCGCAGCACCAAGAACCCGTTTTCCACCATGTATATTCCAACCCAAGTATAGTGTCTTCTAAAATTCCTAAGCTTGTCTACAATCCTCTTTAGGAATTCGCCAGTGTTTTCGGATGGAAGCCCCCTGATATCCTCGATGATGCTAGGCATCTTGGTCAATTGACACACCGTTTTCCTAAGGTTTTATCTTTGAAGCCTGTTGACCATTAAGCCCCCAGTTGCTCCTCGGGATGTCGTGGATTATTATGTTAAGCCACTCCGGTTTAACCCCGATCTCCTCGAAGGCTCTCGTTATCCCTTTTATAAGTTTCTCCTTCTGCTCCTCGAAACGGCCCTCCCACATTTCAACTATAACCACAGGCATCTTAACCACCCTGTACATCTTACGTGTAACATCATATTTAGGTTTTAGCTAATCAACATAGTTGAATGAGCAGCCGGGTTTCTAAAGGTGAATCCAAGTAGGTTAGGCAGCTATCTATTGTACTAAGACCATAAGCATATACGTGTACCTGGTTTCACTCCACTCGGCATAGGGGAAAAAGGCTTCTAAAACATAGGTGCCCTCCTTGTTGAAAGTATAGGCGTATTCGGCTTCGATGGTTCCGCCTGCTTTTAAAACACGGTTTTGAATAACCTGTATACATGGTTTTTCAGGATCGTGGCCAACTGGGTAGAGCTCGATTCTCTCGCCGCCTGGAGCCTGAAGATGTATTTTGAAATCCGGGCTGCATGGCGTTGGGGAAGCGTAGGGGAAATCTTCCTGCGAAGGGTTAAAAGCTATCGCAAGTATCTTCAAGGTTTCACCCTTGTTGGCAATTAGCCTATCCGTCTTCAAGTAAAAAACTATTTTCGAGTAGCCTGATGCAAAACTGTTCAATTCGTGCAACAGGCTGGCGAGGTAGGAGAGCTCTCTAGGCAGTTCTCCGCTAACATCCGTCCAATAATAGGTTACTGTCCTTCCATTGCTATAAATAGTCAGGTTATAAATGAAATAGTCTGCCCCGCTTCCAGGCTCAAGTTTTAAGCCACCCGGGTACGCTTCGAGAAGAGTTTTCATCCTGCGTAGCAATTCGTCGTTTGTTGAAATCGGTATTAGCGAGGAGCCGCTTTTGTTCCTAGCAAGGTCGTTGAAGATGATGCTCCCATTGGAATAATACTCGTATTTTTCATGCCTAGTCCAAAAACCGCCTGAAACTGTTAACTCCATAATTTTCCCTGGTTTTCTTTGTAAAGCGATTATAATAATTGTTGCAGCAGCCAGCACCGCCAGTGCCCCGAGGAAAACTTTCAGTTTCAACCTGCTCATAAGGCTTACATACCATGTCTAGGGTATATAATGCTATATTTTAGAACATTAATCCAGTGGGTTAATCGGCTAAAGACTTATTTCCTTTCTCTACCGTAAACGTTTCAAATGTCCGATGTAAGGCAAAGGGAAAGTCTTCTCTCCGCGTTAGAAGGTTTGACTAAGACTGTCATAGTGAAGACAGATACAGGTTCTGCATTAGTTACAGAGTACGGTGCCAGAATACTTGGAGTGTTCGTTGGCGATAGGCAGAACCCTTTCTGGGTTGCTGAGAATCTGCGCGGCGTAATCGATGGAGGAGAATGGAACATCGGGGGGAACAGGCTCTGGGTTTCTCCTGAGAGGAGGTTCTACTATAGAAAACCTGAAATCTTTGAAGGCTGGCTATGCCAGTCTTCACTCGACCCGGGAGGCTGGTCCATCATCAACTCAAATGAAAAAAGCGTAAGTCTCGAAAGTGAGGTGGTGCTAGAGGATTTCGCGAGCCAAACCAAGTTCAACATATCTCTTTCAAGGCAAATATCAATTCACAGTATGCATGTCCGGAGGGATTTGGAGCATGTGGGCCTCAGGATTAGGGATGCTATGGTAGCGAGGGGGGATTTAGGGAACGGAGTAAACCTTTGGTCTCTAACACAGGTTCGCCCCGGGGAGAGTAGGAGCGGTACGGTTATTGTTCCTACGCGCCGAGGTGCTAAACCTATTCATTACTTCGGAAAAATACCGGGAGACAGGTTAAGGGTCTCCAGTGATCATGTTTCGTTTAAAATAGACGGAAATGCTATCTATAAGCTGGGCATAGCCCCGGAGGATGTTCCACAACCAGGCTGCTCGAGAATAATGTACTATGTTGAGCATGCGAAGAACGAGGTTTTCCTCATATCCATGAAGACGATGATGGCTCCGGTTAGCCAAGAGGAATGCCTCGACGTGGCTAAGGCTGACCCAGCTGGCCCAAAGGGATGTGTTCAGTCTTACAATTCTGGTTCAGACCTTTGCTTCGGGGAGATCGAGCTCCACTTTAAGCCAGCTGTCAGAGTTAAGGATTCCTTCGTGTCCTACGCTGATTACGATATAGATGTTTTCGCAGGTAAGCGTGGAGAAGTATTAAGGTTTCTAAAAAAGATTATTCCTAAGCCTTTTCTCTTTTAAACCACTTTTCTTTCAAACATTGAAATCAAGCACGTTGTATCTCAATTCTCCTCCTTCAGCCCAGCACACGAGCAAATTATTGTTTTTCAATGGAACCCAGTCTCCCCTCTCGGTTTTCTCAGACGCGACTACAATATAATTCCTATCAATTTTGAAGCACATCTCGTATACCGGTACGTCTCCGTAGCAAATTGAGGAACCAGGATTATACAAGTATCTCGTAAAAGCATAGAGCCTACTGCCGTCTGAGAATATTGTGTTCAAACTTGTGAAAGGTGTTTCAAACTTACTTACCTTCTCTTCCATGAATATTTCTACCAGTGTCTGCTCAACCTTTCTGAAGGCAGTGGTCATATCGCCCTCCTTCTCGATAAGGCTGAGTAGTAGGTAAAAGTATACTTCACTATCGTTTCGCCCTTCTATCAGCTTTGTGTATGGGCCTAGCCTTCTAGAAACCTCGTCAGGTATGTTGATCGTGCCGTTGTGTACAAAAACATATTTTGAATAGTTGAAAGGCTGAGAGTTTTCAACCGATATCAGCATTTCTCGCGCTAACCCCCTAGGGTTACTGGCTTTTCTCACGTGTGCAATGATTATCCTGCCCCTAGCAGCTTTAGCAGTTTTCTCGAATTCTTCCCTATCCTCGTAAACCGGCTTATCGCTTTTGAAGACTATTGGGTTGTTTTCTCCAGGGTAGAAGCCTATCCCCCAGCCGTCTGACTGCCTGCCTTTAAACGCCTGGGTGAAGAGGGAGCACTCCGAGTTTAAAAGATGATGCTCAATACTGCCGGTTCCAGTGAAAATTGCCCCGAGGAGCCTGCACATGGCCTCATTCCATAACAGGAGGTGTTTTTTAGCTTTTCCGGAATAAACATTTGTAATAGCAGGTCTTTTTATGGAAACCCTTTGTTAACTCTTTTCTTGGCGGTTTTGCTATCCATATTCTTAATTTCCCTGATCATCTTTTTGAATAAGGGGTCATGATCCCACAGGGAAAGGCTCTCCTGCATGGCTTTTTCATGTGCATCATCGACGCTCATACCGTTTGCGCGATGATATATTTCCCTTAGCTCATGGAAAAGTATATATTTCTCATAAGATCTCCACATTTCAGAAATCCATATTTCATTCGGTGGAATGTTCAATTCCCTTGCCGCGTTTGTTACTATATGCTTGTCTTCAAAAATAACATTGTACGTAGCATTATAGTCCTCTATCACTTCATGAGGCACATAACGAATCTTATAGGCATGCTTAACAAGCAATTCGAGAGTTTCTTTAAATAGGTCTTTCATCTCGATTCTTACCGATTTCTCTGAAAAAGATTATAAGCCTTTCTCATATTTGAAGCTCAGCAGCAACATTTATCCTTCTGAATGAGCACAGCGTTAATCGGTTAAAAACACGTGGGCTACATAACCCCCACCGGAGGCCATCCTCGCCGCTAAGATGTCTTTAGACGTTACCTCAAACCTCTTCTCGTAAACCCTGTCCGGAAAATCATCCGCATCCGGAGCGTCTTCGAAAACGTGAGCAACATACTTTCCATCTCCCAAGAATCCTAATGGTATTTCTATTTCCCTAGGCTCCCAGTTCGTCATGCTTCCCACGAACCAGTCTGAACCATGCTTTCTCGCAATGGTTATATATTCTCCAACCTCACCGTTTAAAAACCTAGTTTCATCCCATGTTGTTGGAACAATCTTTAGAAAATCTAGGCCAGGTTGCCCCCGATAATTGTAGGGGGAGTCGCAGAGGACTTGCAGCGGACTCTCGTAGACAACCAGCATGGCAAGCTGGTGGCATCTCGTACCCATTACGAACGGGCCTGTGTTTCGGGGTCTAAAGATTGTCTTGGTGGTGTGGCGGAAGCCTCCCGGAGTGAAATCCATCGGCCCAGCGAGCATCCTTGTGAAAGGTATTGTTACAGTATGCTCTGGAGTGACGAGGCTGCTCCACTTGTTATACTCGTTGCCCAGGACTCCCTCACGGGTTATTAGGTTTGGATAGGTTCTGCTTAAACCATCCGGCTTATAAGCTCCGTGAAATTCTACAAGAAGATGGTGTTCAGCAGCCTTCTTAACAACCCTGTGGTAGAAGTTAACCATCTCTTGGTCGTCGCGGTTCATATAGTCTATTTTAACTCCTGCAATTCCCCATTTCTCGTAAAGCGAGAAGGCTTCGTCAATTTTTTTCTCAACATCTCTCCAGTCGAGCCAGATTATAATTTTAACGTTCCTCTCATTGGCAAACCTGACGAGCTCGTGAATATCTAGCTCAGGAATAGGCCTAGTAACATCGGCCTCCGGCTTGTTAGGCTCTCCATACCAGCCGATGTCAACAATCATGTATTCAAAGCCCATTTCAGCGGCAAACTCGATGAAGTATTTCATGGTGTCAGTGTTCATGCCAACTTTAAACTTCGCATCAGGGATGTATCCTCCACACCACCAGTCCCAAGCAGCCTTACCAGGCT
>JAOAJQ010000069.1 GCA_026414125.1 Thermoproteota archaeon | reverse complement strand
CCTGCAGCGAAAACAAAACCCTCACAGCCCTCCATCAGCCTCTTAATCTCCTCGTCAGACATCTCGTTCATATTCCCTAGTATTAGCTCCATTTCACTGGGAAGATTTGCACCCTTCGGAATAGGCGGCAGTGCGATCGACCTTACCGAATGCCCACGTCTAATCAGTTCAGCCGCTCCAGCCGAGCCTAGGAGCCCGGTACCTCCGACTATAAAAACCTTCATCCTTAACTCACAGTTTGTTTCAGGGCTGATAAGCTTTAAAACATTACTCTCTATCGCCGAGCTTGTCACGGGCTTCTCATACTGTTAAGAAACTATTTGTTAAAGCCTCACCGCATTCAAGCAGCATGTGCTATTGTTAATCGCCGGCAATTCTCCTGTAAAAGTAGAAGATGACTATCCCAGTCAGCCCTATGATTATCAACAGGAGTGGAGGAGACAGAAAATCTCCAAATGTCTGCACGATAAGCCAAACAACCCCAATGAATACGATCGCAAGGAAAAACACGAGTACAATATCCGCCTTACCGCCACTCATACCTGCTCACTTGGATTTTTATAAATATGCTTTATTAACCTTGTGAAAAGCCGGAATCAAGCCGAAACAATGAGAATAAGGGCGTATATGACGAGCATCAGCACGATGAAAGACTAGAAATAGGTGTTCCTAGTCTTATGGCGGAAGACCAGCATCCCCAGAAAGACTCCGAAGGGCCCTCCTACTGCAGAGATCGCGAAAAACGTTTTCTCAGAGACCCTTCCGCCTTTTTGAATCGCCATCAGCTTGTCGAAGCCCATGAGGAGGAATCCCATAATGTTCACGAGTAAGAGGTATTCCTGGATCACTCCTACTGCCAGCAACCATCCAATCGGCAATCATTTCCAAATAGGCTTCTCATAAGCCTTTAGCCAGTCGAAGCCTTTTCCACCGCATATTCACGACGGCTGCAGACCAGTTCCTCAAAAATCTGCGCACCCTATGATGTGAATAAAATCGGGAATACCTGGACTGCCTAGAGAATTGTGAAAATGGCTGCGGCAGCGTCACCTAAGATGGGATGCTTTTTTCCTGAAGTGATGCTAGGAACGCGTCAAAATCATCCATAAAGCTGTCTTTCGCCTTCCCTACGTCCCATACGTATAAAAAGAGTGGGATAGCGAGGAAAACCACGCAAACCATGGGTAAGAAGAAACCTTCCGGTATGGGTAGCATGGAGAGAACAGCTATGAGAAAGGGGACTATGAGCATAACCACAAAGCTCGGGAAGAGGAACGCTAGAGAAAGATTAAAATTTATTATTATGCGTGACCCCTTATCCTCCTGCGTTATGTTGATTATCGCAGTGCCCCTTCCCCTTCTGGGAGTGAAGCTGACCAAAGACCCGAAAACTACTTCTATACGGTTTGGTGGAGAGACGCTTGTAACACGCATCCCTTTCCTAGCTAGGTAGCTTAATATAAGGTAGTAGGCATCATGCTGAGAAAGGCTTATGAATCGTATGCTCATCAGCATATCTTTAACCGTTATCTTAGAATTAAAGTTTTCTTCAGAATGCTTAGTATGGCTGCCAGATTGCTGAAACCTCTAAGAGCGGAATACGCACAGTCCCTTCTCGCGTGCGACTCAGCTAGGCAGCTTAATATATGCACATATCATGGGGCATCATATAACTAAAATATGGTTTCTCTGTTCGTTTCTTGTTGGAAACGTTGTCTTTCTCTATTTATCCATAATATACAATGTAGGCTTGTTGAACAGTTTTTTTATCTTAATGTTTATTCTCTTCTTAAGTTTCTTTACGCTCTTTATCGTCAGGTTGAATGAAATACAAGCTGATCTGAATGTGTACAGGAAATTAGGAAGGAATTCTTATGATTTGTTCTTGAAAATGATCAATGAGTACTATGGTACAGCAGTCCGAGAAAAATGCCGTTTTTCTCAAGACTTACTCATACTGGTAGGAGGGATATTACCCTGTCTACTGGTGATCCTATGGCAGCCTTAACCAATTGGGAGATACCTTTAGTTTTTTCTCTTCTTTTTGAACGTTTTTAAACAGATCCTGCAAGCCTAACGTAGGTTTCTAGCTGAATGAAAGGTTTTCGTCGATAAGGAGTATTGTTGCAGCTTGCAATTGTAAGCTATAGCTAGGCGATGTAAACGATTGACTTTATTAAAGCTTAAATAATACAATTGTCAATAGATATCGGTGAAAATTGGAGATATTCGAGAGTTTCTCTAAATCTGTTGACTACGTTTCGAAACTGTTGTCAAGAGGGGCGGAGCTAGTAGTAATGATAATAGTGAACATAATTCCAATAGTCAACTTCATTTTCATAGGCTACTGTGCCAAGATTTTCAAAGAGGGGCCCGCTAAGGACGAGCCGCCGAAGTTCGAGAACTACGGGGAGCTTTTCGTTGAAGGCGCTAAAATATTTGTTGTAGGACTATTATGGGCATTACTGCCTATAATAATACTGGTAGTAGCGTTTATCCTAACCGTACCCTGGTACTTGATCGGCGGCGGGCTTAGCTTAGCTCGGCTCGGAGTCACGTTAATCATCGCCATATTCGTAGCACTCTTAGTCGGTATAGGCGTGGGGATATTTGGACTAATAGGTCTCCTTCTCACCGCCAAGACTGGGGAAATAGCTAAAGGTTTCTCCTTCCAGCAGATAATGACGGTTATAAACAGCGTCGGCTTCGCCAACCATGTTATCTGGGTGATTATCGCAGCCATCATAGCATTCATAGCAGGTTTGTTAGGCACGGTGCCACTGATCGGCCCGCTCATAGTCTTAGTCGTATCGCCTCTTCTTGCAACCTTCCTAGTCAGAGCTGCAACACTCTTCTACTCGGACGCTGTTGAAAAAACCCTGCTCCCCCCACCCCCTCCTCCACCGCCGCCCGTTTAACACCATATTCAAGGTTTTCTCAGCAAGCATATTCGGAATACTCTTTCTCCGGCTTTTGCCGTGCTTTCAAACATGCTTCTGAAACCGTGGGGAATATTCGACCAGTGTCAAAAGCTTGATGCTTCAGAATATTCTTCCAACTCTTCCCCCGTGACTGAACCTAGCATCCAATTCTCATAAATGTTTTTTAATCGGAGATGTTTTCCCTAATAACAATGGAAGACTGGATTAGGAGGATTTTCATAGAAAGGGCTGATCTCTTTCTTAAAATTATGAACGAGAAATGGCTTAAAACAGATGCTCTTGTTGACGGGATGATAAGGCTGCTTAAGGATTTCGGCATCGAAAGCGGAAGAATCTTAGACTTATGTTGCGGGAACGGGAGGATTGCAATATCCTTCGCCAAGAAGGGTTTCAGAGCCGTAGGTATAGACTTGTCACCAACATTCATCGAAGATGCTAAAGCGAGGGCGAGGGAGCTTGGTGTCTCTAAGATGACCCACTTCATATGCGGTGATGTTCGAAGACTCCCAAGCCTTGTTCCTAGCGATGTGTATTTCGACGTGGTGACCAGCGTTTGGACATCAATAGGCTATTACGATAAGAGTGAAGACCTCGTGGTTTTTAAACAGGCAAGACAGTTAACGAGAGAGGGAGGAATACTGTTCATAGCTGAGACCACCCATAGGGATTCTGTAAGCCTAAGGTTCTGTCCCTCGTCATTCACGCTTCATGAGGATACTGTTCTAGTCGAAGAAGCCAAGTGGGATGCACTAACCTCCAAGCTTCAAACCGCATGGTCTTTCTACGCGAAGGACGGAGACAACCTGAAGTTTATCGACAGGATTATGTTCGAAATATACATTTATAGTGTAAGCGAGCTCACATCAATGTTGAGAGAAGCAGGCTGGGAAACCGTCGCAGCATATGGAAACCTGGCTACGAAACAACCGTTCAGCCCATGGACAGATTTAAACCTGATTGCGAAAACCATTTAACATGAAGCATTGGAAAAGATAACGGCAAGGGGGAAGATTAAACGCACGCTACGGGACTGAACATTAATCTGTTTCCGGAAAATTGATACACACCTGCTTTTCGCATGTGCTCTCCTTTAATATGGCTTTCCAGCGGTCATGAGTTTCTCATATAACTCGTCGAACCTGTTGGGCTTGAATATGCTTTCAAAGGCTATTTGGAAAACGTTGATCCTTTCACCATTGAGGCTTACGGCCCATCACCTTCACCCATCTCCCGTTAAGACTTCTAACGATGACTTCCCCAAGGTAGCTTCCCGTCTGAAGCAGATAAGCGACTAGAAAATCCTTCATGGGTTTCACCGGGTCATGAATCGATTAAGAGGAAATCTAAATCCTCGTCAGGGTCAACCTTAACTTGTCCGAGAGCTTTCTCAAGTATTTTACTCTGCTCTATTGAAGCAACAAGCTTGCGAGTGAAGACTGCGACGTCAGGATTGATTGAAATCGAGTCTATACCAGCCCTAACGAGGAACTCGACTCAGAGGTTTAACTTTTTTCAAGTCTTCTTATCCTGATTTTCTTCTCAGAAGCGACTAAGATATTCCCGAGAATATTTTCCCTATGTTTTTCTATTATGTATGTTATAATCTTGACCTTATTCTCTGTCCTTTCGTCTTTTAATCTTAAAAGTATTACAGCCGGTGGTTTATGGAGAGAAGCAAGCCATCCGAAGTCTTTATCGTTTGTAATGATTACACGTTTTTCATCTATTGCTTTTCTTATAATCTCTTCATCACTGGCTCCCCTCATAGAATGTATTGCTGAAACCACGTCGAAACCCGTTTGCTTAAGCTGCTGATAGACCTTTATACCGATGCTCTCGTCTAGCAGGAGCCTCACGATTCCAGCCTCATTCTACTGTTAACGGGTATACTTCTTCCCCACCGGTGATCTTTGCAGCGTAAAGCAGGGCTGCAGCAATATCTTCCTTCGTTAGATGAGGATAGTCCTCAAGGATATCTTCGAAAGTTAATCCTTGCGCCAATAGTCTTAAAATATGTTCAACAGTAATCCTCGTGCCCCTTATGATGGGTTTCCCAACCATAATCTTGGGATCAACCACGATTCTTTTCAAGAGCTCTTCCTCTGTCTCCATTTAAAGTTCACCAAGCACAATACTCGGGCGATTAATAAACTTATTCTCCTTACTTCTCTAGACAGCCCCGGCCTCACCAGACAAGTTGAGTGAAGAGTTACATTTACAAAGAAGCACACGCTTAGAAAAGCTCGAACGGGGAGTCGTAAGACTTTAGAGGGTTTGAGAGGAAGACCGATAATGATGCTAAGGCTAGAATAAGAGCAACATGCCGAACCATGCTGGAGTATTAAGGGTTAAGGTTTTAAATAAGTTTTTCGAACAACAGCATATTCCAATCCCAATAAGCATCTTCCAACTCCTCAGGTATAGGAACCACTATTTCACCCATTATTGGGCACTGAGTGCAAAACAGTGTCGAAACCTATTTAGCCTTGCCCACTTTTTAGCCTCCAAAGCTAATTCCTCTTTTTCCTCCTCAGATAGTTCTCTGAACTTTCCACCCATCCTCTCTAAGATGCGGGCATAGTTGAGCTTCTCCACTATGTAAACATCGCCAACCCTTATGAAGACCAGCTCATCCTCAGGGTCGAACAGCTCCTTTACCTTTGCCACAGTTACCTCAACCAACTTCCTCTACCATTTTAAAGACTAATTCTCCTTATAAACCTATGGCGCGCGCTAGCTACTCCTCGCCCGGGTCAGGAAGATCCCAGTCTGGTCAACCTTAACCTGGCCGAGAGCCTTCTCAAGCATAATCCTCTGTTCAATGCTTACAACGAGCTTCCTTGTGAAAACTGCAGCGTCAGGATTAATCGAAAATGAATCGATTCCAGCCCTAACGAGGAACTCAGTGAACTAAGGGTAGACCGAAGGAACTTACATTCACGGATCTTCCTTAAGGGATTCCGTGATGCGTGTTTTTCTACCTAGGGAAAAAGGTTAAAATTAAGAGTCTGTATTCTTTAAAGGAGTCTAGATTGGAGAGGTAAAAAATGAAAAGAATCGGGGAGATGAAAGATAAGTTAGAGAGGTTGAAGCCCGTTTTAAGGGAAAGGTTTAGAGTTAAAACTATTGGGGTTTTCGGCTCCTATACAAGGGGTGAGGAGAGGGAGGATAGTGACCTTGATGTTCTGGTCGAGTTCGAAGAGGGGGCTGAATTAAGCCTCCTGGATTTTATCGGCTTAGAGAATTATTTGAGCGAGGAATTAGGTGTTAAAGTGGATCTGGTGGAGAAGAACACGCTTAAACCCAGGATCGGAAAGCGCATATTGGAGGAAGTAGTCTACCTATGAAAAGAGAGTTTTTAGATTACGTTGAAGATATAATTGAGGCTATGAAGGATGCCATGAGTTTCGTGGAAGGATTAAGTTATGACGAGTTTGCAAGTGATAAGAAGACCATCTACGCGGTTGTTAGGGCAGTAGAAATTATTGGAGAGGCTGTTAAAAAGATACCTGATCCTATTAGGAAAAACTATCCTGAAATACCGTGGCGGGAGATGGCTGGGATGAGGGATAAGTTAATCCATGAATACTTCGGCGTCAACCTGCAGAGAGTCTGGAAAACAATCAGAGAAGACATCCCCGGCCTAAAACCTTTATTTGAAAAAATTCTGAGAGATTTAGAATAAGAGTTTACTCCTAGTCAGGGTCAGGCAGGTCCCAGTCGGGGTCAACCTTAACCTGTCCG
>JAOAJQ010000068.1 GCA_026414125.1 Thermoproteota archaeon | reverse complement strand
TCTCGTGGGCTCGGAGATGTGTATAAGCGACAGGGACTGGAGGCTAGTAGGATGAGCGATTACTATCTTAAGTTGAGGATTTCAAGCGAGAATCCTTGGAGAATTCGGAGAGAACTTAAAAAGCTTGGGTGTCTATGGTTTGCTTGGGATAGTGTTGAGATAATGCAATTGAAAGGTCTAAAATACATACCAACAATATTAAATACAGGTTGCTATGTCTCTATATTTCCTGAAGATTATCGTCGTACGGTTAAATTTCCATTATCATACTCCGAGGAAACCATCAGAATGTTTGATTTGCTGAGACAAAGAGTTAATGTGAAAATAATGAAGCAGCCTGGAACAAGAGTAGAAAAGGCACTCTGGCCTAAAGAGATCATTGAGTTAAGGGAAGTAGAGGATGAAATCAATAGACTTTCTATCCTCTCATTCTTATCGAAAGATAATCCGGAAGACAGGAAAATCGCGGAGATTTACGCTTCCTATCCTATTGGGGGTGACGAATTTAAAAATAAAACACTCGATGAGAAGATAGACGCTTTAATAAGAATTGAAAATCAAAAAATGAGAGATTTTGCTGAATATTTTTCAAAAGCAAGGGAGATACATAAGAGGTATTCGGATGCTAAATTCTGGTTCTACGTAGGCTTAAAGGAGTAAAGAGCTTGTTAACCAAAAGATTTTTTCTTTATAAGAATAATAAGGACATATTAAGGATCTTCATTAAATGCATGGAAATGGAGTGAAGGGTAAAAATGTCTGAATATTACCTTAAGGTGAGGGTTTCAAACAAAATCCCATGGAAAGCTAGGAGAGAGCTTAAGCAACTTAAGGAAGTATGGTTCGACTGGACTACCTCGGAATCATGCATCTTAAGGGCTTCAAGTATATACCGACAATTCTCCATACAGGCAATTTCATAGCACTCAAGCCTTCTGAGTATATGTATCCTATTTTTCCTCTTAAGATCGATTTACCTCTCTCCTACTTTGAAGAGATTGACAGGATATTTAACCTATTAAAGCGGAAAGTAAACATCAGAACCAGAAGGCATGAAGCAGGAGGAGCGAAGACTGCCGCGATGTGGTCAAACGAAGTACTTAATTTTAAGGTAATACAGGCCGATCTGTAGGCTTGCTAATCCTTTACTGTCCAAGGAGGATCCTGAGGATAGGAGAATAGCCGAGAAGTTTCTTCCATGTCTTAATTGGATAGGGGAAGATGGGAAGATGGTACTTAACGAGAAGATAGATCGTGTAGTGGAAGTTGAAAATACGTATGGTAAAGATCTAGGCAATTTCCTTATAAAAACTTTAGAGGTTCACACTAAATACCCTGATGCAAGATATTGGTTTTATGTGAAGATCAGATAGTCGAAAGAAATATCTTAAAGAACTGGCAAGCACGTTAAGGATTTTATGTTGCGATGTAAGGTTAAGGGGATGAAAGTAAACATCTAATAATTGAGGGTATAACTGAAAAGATCCGGAAGAGTATGATGAGATCCTTTCAAGAGTATTTGATGCACTTGGGCGCTTCATAGCGATGTACTATGAGAAGATACACTTGGAAAATGAAGGCGGAAAGATCACAGATGTGGAGTATGTATATGAATTCACTGAAGAGGAGAAAGAGAATTGGGTTTTAATATACCGTTTTTACGAAGAGGAGCGAAAATGCGATAGGATTGTTCAACTATCTTAAGGAGCTGAAGAGAAGCCATCCTGAAAGGTTAAGGATTTATATCGGCGGCGTGGAGTGGACTGGAGGCTAGTAGGATGAGCAATTACTACCTTAAAATAAGGATTTCAAGCAAGACGCCATGGAAAGCTAGGAAGGAGCTTAGGCAATATAAAAGCAAAGTTATTTTTTGGGACGATATAGAGCTCATGCAATATAAAGGTTTCAGGTACATACCAACAATAGTGTATACGGCAGACTTTATTGCCGAAGATCCTTCCGACTTTCTGTTTTCTAGAATTGGCCTTCCCAATTCTTACTTTGAAGAGATCATTAAAACATTCATGGAGTTAAGGCAGAAAGTTAGTGTCAGGATAGTGAGGCCAAAACGAAGAGGGGAGTATGCTCTATGGCCGAATGATGTTCTTAACCTTAATGAGGTTCGAGAGGAGGTTAATAGGCTTGTAACATATCCCTTGCTCTCGAAGGAGAACCCTGAAGACAGGAGGATCGTTGAAAAACCCCTTAGGTCGTCCTCCACCTGGTATAAGGAGATTCCATTTGACGAGAAGATAGACCGTGAAATAGAGTTTGAGAACGAAGTAGTAAGAAATTATGGCATCTATTTCTCAAGGTTGATAGATATTTCCGCGAGATACCCTGCCGCTAAGTTCTGGCTTTACGTGGAAACTCCCGGATGAGGAAATGCGATTTTGCTGCAACATCCCCATCCTAAGAGGGCTACAGCGGAAAAAGGTCTGAACGATGTTAAACATGGATATAAGGCCGGTTCTCTGAAGAGCTAATAAAGCAGTATTCGGATGCTAAATTCTGGTTCTACGTAGGCTTAAACGAGTAAAAGAGCTTGCTAATACTTGCCAATTTTTCGTGTTTCGCGTCATTTACATGATTGTTTCCGATTAGAAAGCTACTGTAACCCATTGATGAACTATGGTGATTTAAAAACTTTCTATTTAACTCTGAGTAATTAATGTCTCACGGTCATGCATCAACCTGAACCGTCTGCTTGACAAGATATGACGCTGTTCAGCGATCTGAGCCTGTTCTACTTTCTAGACGACGCGCGCCCATACGCCTCGAAAACTCTTCTAGCCTTAGTCAAATAGTAGAGTTGAAGGATTGATACTGCTAGCAGGGCGACCAGCAGTATTGAATATGTTGTTCTAACCCTCGGATCCCCAACGTAAATGTTCACCAGCAGTAGCGATATGAATAGGATTCCAATGGTTATTCTTGCTATTCTAAGCATAAACAGGTTTCTCCGGGCGCTCCGGGCCTCCTGCATTCCAGCTCTCTGCTTCTCAAGCTGTTTTAAACGCTCCTCGGAAAGATAGTACTTGCCATCCTTTTCAACGAACACTCCCAGCTTCCCAAGGCGGCCGCGCATGAGGTGTTTAAACCCTGGTGGGAGGCCAAGTTCCTCCGGCGTCACGGCTTTATCTGGGCTCGTAGCCCCTTTCTCGCGAAACTTTTCAACAAGTTCGAGAAACCTTCGTCTTGCTTCAGCTCTTTCCATAAGTATCCTGAAATAGGTCCGATGGAAAATATAACGCTTACTCCTTGATCAAGCGTGTCTTGCTGGCAGCAGTAGTGTAGGTTGACCTTAAATCTCTGATGAGGCTTAGAAGAATCTTAACCCGACTATCTAGATATGTTTCGAGTTCACGCGGCATCTCGCCCCTAGTTTTCCCGAGGCTCCGCGGCTCTATGCTTTCAACTATGCCCTCCATTTTCCCAAGAAGTATGCTGATCCATATGTACGTTAGACTTAGGCTAGGCTCGTTGTTAATCCCAGGGTTGAATCTTTCAATGAATTCGTCGATTATTTGCTCGATCCCGTTAAGCTTATTGATGAAGTCTTCCGCATCTTTGCCTTGCAGTGCTGCAGGCCTGCCAGCTACGCCGGAGGCCTCTGGAGGCTCGCCCTCGGAGACCAGTCTTCTCAAGTCTTTAACGTATTTCCTGAGGGCTAGGGCAGCGGAGAAAACAAATCTCTCATGCTTCTTGTCCAGCTGGCTGCTGCTCAAAAAGCTTCCACCTCAAAGCCCAGCATCCTTAGAGAGGAAACTGCTTGAAACGTATACTCGAAAGAGGAAATGCCGTGCTCCAGGCTCCTTCTAAACCCTCCGTTAGAGTTTTGACAGCCTAGGATGAAGCCTATGGTTTCATCAGGATAAAGAGGCTCCTCGTCAAATAATTGGAGGCACGTTAACCCCATGAAAGTCGGCTCCATGAAGGAAGGCTTAACACTTGGTTTAAGAGAGAAGCCTCCCTCAGGGTTCTCGTGCAGCCTCACGAAGCGCAGTGTGTCAGCCATTTCTTCGATGGGATGGTTCAGCGTTGAAAGCGTTTTGAGAGCGTAGAAGGTTGAGCTTAGACTTGATTCTGGGGTGCCGAATCCACCGTTAGGGTTTTTCAGGGAAAGGACGAATCCTATTGTCTTGTCACGGTTCTGCTCGATGTTAAGCATGCTCATAAGCTCCACGCACATGAAGGTTGTTTCAACCTCTGAAACTGCTTCAACGTCAACCTCGTATGCTCCAAACCTTCCAGTGGAATCCATGAGTTCGGCAACATGCTTTGAAACATCTATCAGAGGCTGGTTGAGAATCATTAGAATCCTGTTAATAAGATAATAATCCCTAATGTTCATAGCGTTATAGTTTCTAACCCATGCTATAGTGTCGCCAACCCTAGGGGGGCTTGCTTTAAGAATCTTCAGGGTTTCGAGAGCAAGATAAGTGTCGTAGAGAGTAGAGTCCGTATATTGGACGGAGGTGTAGCCCCCGTCGTCATTCTGCCTCAAAGTAATATACTGCACGGTTTTCCGCAGCAGAATCCTCCTCTCTGTCCTAACCGCCTCGGTTCCCAACCATACCGTCCTCCACGCATACAGGGTAGGAGCTATCAGCCTCGCTTGAGGCGGTTGGAGGAGAGCTCCATCTCCTAGCCGTCCGCCAGGGGCGGCTGGCGAACCCTTCACCCAGCGGCTTTATTAACTTTTCTACGTTTACAATTTAAAGGATTTCTGTGGGAACAAGACTAGACTTCTAAATTAACGAGTAGCGAGGCCAAGCGAAAAAATGTTTCGCCGAGGAGAGGTCCCGGACGATCTTTTCTGTGTCCTCCACTCGGCTGGTAAGCTGGATGAAAGGATGAACAGCATGGAGCCGGATAAGAAGCGCGTCTACATAGACTATGTTGAAAACGCTGTTTACAGCGTTAACACTCAGTACGGCGGTAACAGTATTGGCTTCAAGAAGCTTGCTCTACGCTTGACGATCCGCAGGGCCCACCGGGAGGGTTGGCTGGCTGAACACATGATGATAAGGGGGGTTCGTGGTCCAAGTGGGCGTAAAACCTGGCTAAAATAAACCGTGTGGAAAGGTTCTTCAAGGAGGACGCTAAAGACACGCCGCAGGAGCTCTTCGAAATCCTGGAGGAGCAGAGGGCCCGTTTGACAAAAGTCCAGAAAAAGTTTGGAAACTATGTTTCTCCTGAAAACCTAGAGAAAGAGTACCGGATAGAAGAATAGAGTCAAGCGGTTCTAAGCAGTTGCTCCCTCCAGCGACTTGGAGCATTCACACTTCCTCTCTTCCGGAGTGTTTTTAACGGCTCTTGCAAGCAGCCTCTTAACGTTGTCTATGTTTCTGTTAAAAATCTCCTTAACCTCTTCATGAGTAATCTTCACGGGCCCGGTGCCTGCAGCATAGTTGGTGGACATTACTATGCTTGCGTAGCATATTCCGAGTTCCCTCGCCAAGGCTACTTCCGGATAGCCCGTCATTCCGACGACGTCAGCTCCCCAACTCCTGTAGGCTGCAATCTCCGCTGGAGACTCGAACCTGGGGCCTTCTGTGCATATGTACGTGCCCCTCGGATGGTGGAATATGTTCTCTTCCTCACATGATTTTCTTAAAACCTCTCTAAGCTCCGGGCAATAGGGATTCGTAAAATCGATATGCACCACTCCGCCAACTGGAGGCTTATCCTTGAAGACTTTAATCCTAGTCCTGCCGTTGAAAAAAGTCGGTATTCTTCTCTTGGTCGCATCTATAACCTGGTCGATGATGACGAATTCTCCAGGCTTAATATTTGGGTTTATTGAGCCGGCCGCTTGGGTTGTGAATATTCTTTCAACACCCAGCTTCTTAAGACCATAAATGTTCGCCCTGTAGTTTATCTCCGACGGTGGAACAGCGTGGGAAACCCTGAGGCTGCCTGGCTTAGCATGCCTCGGCAGGAAGGCAACAGCCCTATCGCCAATATACCCTAACTCTACTCTAGGCGTTTTGCCGAAGGGGGTTTCAATAATCTTATGTCCAACCGCCTCGAGAAGGGTGTAAAGCCCTGATCCGCCTATTATCCCTATTCTAACCTCCCTTATCTTAGGCATGGAAAGTTCTCCAAAGGGGCCTTAGATAAGTTTTACCGGCTTAACAGCTGTCGATGGAAAAATAAATAAGCGTTTAAACATGTATTCACCCCGCAGGGGCCGCCCAGGGTTGATTAATCCGAGGGAGATCGTGGAATTCTACCGGCTGAGGCAGCGTGGCTTCAGCAAGCTCTATATAATACTGCTTCTGGTAACGATAAACCTTTTCTCCATCTCAATTCTGCTGGATGTTGCTAAGTTCTTCCTAGCTGTTCCAATGCTTCAGGCGGGTACAGTCGTCCTCGTCGCAACCCTTGTAGTAGGTGGGGCGGATAAGCTTAGGCTTGAAAGAAGCAGGTCCAATCCTTTCCTAACCCTTGTTGAAACCCTCCGGGTTACATCCTATACTATTCTGCCTATTCTCATGATTTTCGTTGCGGTCCTGTTCTACCTCGGTAAGCCCAGCTTTCTATACTTTCAGAACCTTAGGGGCGTGATCTCGATGCTCACGGCCTTCCTAATACTATCAGTGCTTGCAAAAATATTCATATTCCAGATTCAGATACTTGTTTCGCCTTTTGAAGAGAAGAAGAGCATAAGATACTTGCTTTATGCGGGAACGCTAGTAATAGGTTTTTCAAGCATAATTTCATTCGTCTTGTCCGACGTCCTCCTCCCGCGCTACCTGACGCAATGGTTCATGTACGAGACCTTTATCTTCTTCTTGGAATTGATATTCCTCTACCTGTCCGCCGAGGTGGCTCTGAACTATAGGGCCTGTCTCTTATACA
>JAOAJQ010000067.1:6637-6914 GCA_026414125.1 Thermoproteota archaeon | reverse complement strand
GCTCCAAGTTTCTCCCCCAATATTAAGAAGGAGAACAATGCTGCTGAAACTGGTTCAAGAGCGTAGATTAGAACAGCCTGGGAGGCAGAAGTATATTTCTGCCCTAATACTTGTAATACTCCAACCAATATGGAGCATACTGCTGCAAGATAGAGAAGCACCGGTAGGATTTCGACTAGGCTTTCAGAGCTTGGTGAAGCATGGAAAAACGTAAAACCAGTGATGGCTGTCACAGCGTACTGGAAGAAGACTAAATCCAGCGAGAAATATTTTTTCG
>JAOAJQ010000067.1:0-6627 GCA_026414125.1 Thermoproteota archaeon | reverse complement strand
TGCCAAAACCATCAAGTCCCCAATCCTCGACTCGTAGGATCCTCCTGACATCAAATACATTCCGATTACAGATAGGATTAAAGCGAGAGTAAATTTATGATTATAGTTGAACCTTCGTCGTAACACGTCGACAGCGTAAACTATGGGGATGTAGAGGCTCGTGATGAAGCCTGAGTTGGATGCAGAAGTATACCCTGTTCCAAGGCCCTGGAGGAAAATTCCCCAGAAATAGAGTAGTCCCAGTATTACTCCCGGTCCTGTTGCCTCAAGCATTTTACTCCTGTTCTTGAAAAGGCTGTGGACAAAGTATGGCAGTAGGAGAAGAACTGAAATTGTAAACCTGAAGACGACGTATTCTCCTGCGTTTATTCTGGAGACAACTATTTTAATCAAGGGGAAAGAGGTTCCCCAGAGGATTGAAACAATAACTAGTAGCGAGGGTCCCAAGATCTTTACGCGAGTTTTAAACATATGCAGGGTGTTAAACAGGATGCTTAATAACTTGTGCCCATGGCGGTGTCCCGATCAGATTGGAGAGGGTTTTCACTGGGAAAGCATTTCCATTGCGACACGGATGGGCGGCCACTGGGCAAGATTCCCAGGCTTAACGGCGCCCCAAGTGGTGCACAGGTAGCCTAGCATATGCTCGTTATCCATAAATCTCCGTGAAAACATTATGAAAGCTTTAGTTGCCTCAACATCCTTCCAACCGCTCGGCAGGACACGGAAACCTTTCCCAAGGAAAAACGGTATTGAAGGGTATTCTTCACGCAGAGTATAGTGCCAGTCGCATATCACTATGTTCCTTGGAATCATGTCGACTGCTGGATGAGTCTCGTTTTCAGAGGCCTCCCACATTCCGTAGCCGGTAGTTTTACTGTCTAACAGGCGGTCACCCCACATCAGCATCTCAACCCCACGCTTCTTCAAATGCTCATAATAGTCGTTAGCAGCCTTTGCAAAAAGCCTGCTTGGGCTCTCGTTCCGGCAGCGTGGACAATGCTGTGAGGCGATGAGGAAGACCTCGTCCATCCCCACGTGCAAAGCGTCTGCTTCAAAGACGTCAATAAGCTCGTCGAAAAGGCTGAAAACAATCCTGTTAACCTCCGGGTGCTGGGGACACCAGCTCCGACAATATATTCCCTCGTTATCAGGAAACTGTCCAGGGGTCTCGTCGAACTTGGGGTATTGAGTTAAAAGTGGAAAAGTCGTTTTCCCCCAAGACTGGTGTCCGAGGCATTGAAACTGTGGTATTAAACGAATGTTGTGGGAACGACACTCTTCAACTAGTGTGCGGGCGTGTTCAAGCGTTATGGGGTTTGGACCCCGTAGCTCAGGGTGTGAAGAATAAGCGTAATTATAATCCACTTCAACAATGAGAACGTTTATGCCGAGACCTGCTAATTCAGAAACCTCTTTAACTAGAGCATCAATATCATCGTTGTTGTCGCATAACAAGTGAATACCGCGCCACAGCTCACGTCTCATAATTGCTCTTCAGTCCCCACTTCTTTAAAAATATTTTTACATTTAATCTCAGTCTTGCCCGCTTATCCTTACTGTTAATCCGCTGAACATTTCCCTCTTAGCCTTGCATATGGGGCAGACGTATGGCGGTTCTTCTCGAAAGCAAACATAGCCACATTGCTTGCAATACCACATTTTCAACCCAACCGCAGGAGGCTTTTCGGAAACTATAGTAAGCTTTTTCCCTTCAGCCGGTTTTTCACTGGGGGTTGCATTCTCCTTAGAATATGCTCTAGCCAGCTTCTCAGGAGGCCTGCGCTCAGGTATCGGTTTTATCGGCAGCTTCTTTTCAGCAACATCCTTCCTCACGTAGAGCCCGCAATAACAGTAGCCATATTCTTCGCAATCAGCATCCCTGTAGTCGCATGGACATATGATATCACGGTCGATCTCAAACACCCCGGTTGCAAGCCTACATGGACATGAAGGATACCCGTAACGCTCCTCGTTGCGCCTCAGTCCTTCAAGAAGATCTGTGAGAAAGTCTTCGTCAGGATTCAAGTAGTAGCCGTGCGTTCTCGCATCGCTTTCAGCTCTCCGTCGCACCTGATCTAGAGTCGTCAAATTCCCAAGGCCTTCCTTATTTCATCCTCGTCAAACCCTGTTATCAGTTTTACGTCGTCTATTATCAACGTCGGAAAAGCGATGCGCCCCCCTCTCTGTATAATGTCGTCACGTATCTGTTCATATTCTTCGTCAGAACATAGGTCGACATCAACATACTCGTACTCAACACTATTGTCTGCTAAAAGCTTCTTCGTCTTTCTACACCAGCCACATGTGCTCAAAGCATAAAGTAGAACCTTATGCTTTTTGTTTTCACCTTTAACCTTGGTAATCCTCATTTATGCCAGAAGCGTTTTAACTAGGCTAAATATAACTGTTTCCCGTTACTCGCATGAATAAAGTTTTAAGCATAAAACGGTGGAAAACGAATCTTTTCAATGTCTTCTTGCCTTAGAAATATAGACTTGATTTGAGTAGAATCTCAGAATAGATGATTATCGGAGGATGAGGCTTAGCCGCTTATTCTGCTGACTATAAGTTTTAGCAACTTCAATCTTGGATTCTGTCAACAAAAGCTAAGTTGTTAAAAGTAGTGATAGCTCGCGCTACACGCCCTCTCCGCATTTTCATAACCTCCGGTTATGCGAATCAACTCTGGCTACCATAAACCAGTTGTTACAGTCTCTCTGAGAAGCCTTTGAAAATGCATTGGGCTCGAAATCGTTAAGGATAAATAAGTCTTTAGAACAATATAAAGCATGCCGTCCAACCCTCAAGTTATTGGAGTCGGGGAAGTCCTGATAGATTTCATAGGAGTTGAGCATACTTCTCTCGACAAGGCTGCAACCTTCAAAAAATGCTTTGGAGGGGCTCCCATGAACACTATAGTGGGGGTCGCGAGGCTTGGGGTTGCCGCGGGAGCAATAGCCGCGGTTGGTGACGATTTCTTCGGCAGGTTTATTCTTGACGAATTTGAAAAGAATAATGTTGACACGTCGTGTGTCAAGATTAAGAAAGGAGTTAGAACTACGCTCGCATTCATAGTGAATGATCCAGTTAAAGGATGGGTTTGCATCTTCTATAGGAGCCCATGGTTGAAGCATACTTCAGACAGCTTGCTTTCTCCCAAGGATATTGATTACGATTACATATCTAAGGCAAGGATAATTCACGTATCAGGTTTCGCGCTTTCACAAAACCCCGCTAGGCAGGCAATAATCGAGGCGGTGAAGCATGCTAAGAATTCCGGTGTCGACGTTTCCTTCGACCCCACCCTAAGGCTCGACGTTTGGCGTTCAGAGACCATTCTTAGGAAAACATATGCTCAGATGCTAAGGTTTGCAGACATCGCGACTTTTTCAAGGGAAGAAGCCATGTTCGTCTTCGGAACCAGTAATCCGAGGAGGGTTGCTGAAAAAGCCTTGAAGTACGGGGTTAGGATAGTGGGTGTTAAACTCGGCGCTAACGGCTCCTTCTTGAAGGCTAGGGGCGGTCCTGAAACATATGCGCCTGCTTTCAAGGTTAGGGCTGTAGATGCTACTGGAGCTGGCGACGGCTGGAACGCGGGATTGTTAGTAGGCTTGTGCAAGGGTTTAGACTTTGAGCAGTGCGCTAAGGTTGCGAACGCTGTTGGAGCCCTAGTTGTGACGAAACCCGGTGCAATAACAGCCCTCCCCTCAAGAGAAGATTTAAACAGGTTTCTGAAGGCGAACAATGTTAAGATAGTTATTTAGGTTTAAGAATAGGCCTTATTATGGTTGAACACTGCGACGGTTAAAAACTTTCCTACTTGTAGTGTTGTCGCATCTCCCCATGGTAGGGGATTGAAAGAATATCTTCTAAAAGTCCTCTAGCCTGCTCCTCGCTCCTAGTCCAAGGATCCATCTCTACCAGCTCTAACAGCTTCTCCCTGCTTCCACTCTCGTATGCTTCAAGCTCCACTTCTACAGGTGCCACCCTGTCTCTGAGAATGTAAGCAGTCAAGGGTTTCGGCAGCCTGCTGGCCCTGATCCCGTTAACTCCCCTCCCACTCACCTCAGCTTTCACTTCAACCTCGAAGTCGGTAGGAACACCTGACACAAGCCCTTCTGAATTAACAATGTTAACCTGAAACACTCTGGGAATATTGCAGGCTATGGACTCTATAAGAGGTATGATTATCTCACCAGATTTCTCAGCGGGAAAAACGCTCGTAACCTTTTTAGAAGCATCCAGGGATACTCTGATTATTTCCTCCACGGTTTTCCTGTTATAGGAGAAGAAGCCCTCCCACCATGTCTCCGGGTTCTCCCTCCATCTTCTCTCCGTTTCTACATCCGTATGGTACCACCATGGCCATGAGCCGCCACCCGGAGTACAGGTGTCTCCAACCGGGAAAACACCGAACCTCCTGTAGAGGTCAACAGCCTTAGGACCAAGATCGCTGCTGTATCCAATTCTCTCCCGATTTTTCCCCGCTTCCTTAGCAATCCACTCGTCCAGCAGCGGGAGGGCGTCTCTATCATCGTAAGTAAGGCTCAGCAGCCATATGAAATGGTTCACCCCAGGTGTTTCGAAACAGATATTTTTCGAGTCGAGCCCAAGTAAACTGGCAATCCGATATACCCCACTAAAACCATGACAGAGACCGATGGTTTTAACGCTACCATACTTCCGGCCTAGGTGCGTAACTCCAGCTAGAACAGGATTCGCCAGTTGAATATGCCAGGCTTCAGGGCATTCCTCGAGAATATCCTCCATCAAGGAGTCGAAAAACCTAAGCTGGTAAAAGTTTATCCAGAATGCTTCATCATGCATTACGTGAAGGCTTCCGCCAAACCTGTATCCCCATCTCCGGGCTCTCGCCCAACCATCCCTAAGCCTCTCGTAACCGGCTGTGAGCGCAGTGTTGACAACGAAATCAGCTTGCCTTAGGGACTCCCGCCGGTTAAGAGTTTTCTCAATCCTCAGCC
Source organism: Thermoproteota archaeon (assembly GCA_026414125.1). Classification (GTDB taxonomy): domain Archaea; phylum Thermoproteota; class EX4484-205; order EX4484-205; family JAAOZP01; genus JAAOZP01. Next base: position 1,642 of record JAOAJQ010000067.1, on the reverse strand, counting down.
TGCTTCCAGTTTCCCTAGCATACCGGGTACAGATCGCATAAACGGCGTCCAGCCTCTCCCTGTTCACATCCATCAGGCTCACAGTGCTTCCGTCTAGGTTGGGCGTTAAACACAGGTCTTTAATCAGGCTTATGGAGAAGACGGCACTGCCTGCTCCTATTATGCTGATTTTAACGTCGACCATGAGGCTGCTCACTCTCCGAGGCAGGTTACGATGATTCTTCTGCTCCTTGGCCTAGTGTCAAGCTCTAGGAACACTACTTGCTGCCATGTGCCGAGTCTAAGAGCACCATTCCTTATCGGAATTGTTATGCTAGGTCCAATGATTGCTGCTCTTACATGCGAATGGCCATTTCCATCATGCCAAGTCTTCTCATGCTCGTAGCTAGCATTGCTAGGCGCCACTCTCTCCAGGGTATTCGGCAAATCCTTCAGCAAACCGGGCTCGTACTCCATGGTGGTCACCGCACCAGTAGACCCCGGTACGAAAATGTTGGCAATACCATTTCTAATACCTGTCTCCGAAACCACCTTCTCGACTTTCATAGTGATGTCGATAATGTCGGGCTCCCCCCTTGTTTCTATTCCAATCTCCATTTCAACGACTTTCAACCTTCCTCACCCTTAAAACCACCCGGATTCCTATATGCTTGTTAATTGTTAAACGTTTCCTCGAAAAGAATCCATTTTCAGATTCTTTCCTTTTTTAAACGCATGCTTAGACGTGTTGATGTACAAATTATCCAGTAAATATTTTTGTTTTCAAACATTTTATAAAGGTCAAGCCGGTTTGTAAACAGGATTATGGCACAACTCTTATTTAAAATATTGTTTTATTCTACTCGAAGTAGCAGGGGAATGAAGCCTGAAGCCATAAATGAAAGGTTCATGGAGGGACTCGCGTTCTCCTTGCTTATAGTCGTTTTAAACAATATTGTTTCGCTCTTTTTAGTAGCTGGTAGCCAACAGGGGTTCGAGGATTCTTCTCCCCACCCTTTTTTTAAGGAGGAATCCTTAATCATAAGGATAGAATGCGCGAGTAAAGCGAGCACTGTTGAGACGGCTTCAAAGGAAGGGCTCATTCCCCCGCCCTTTTCAAATACTGTGGAAATAGGTTGTCCACATTACTGGATTATTTAGCGATTGACGTTGAAACATGGCTTACGCGAAATGCGCTTTGGTTTAATCAGGATTGTGGCTTCCAGTAACTTCAAGGCCTAGTTGCTCAACAAAGGATTGACGAATAAATGGGGTTAAAACAAGGATTAACAGGCCTAAAACTGGTTTATTAAGCCTCGCAAAAGGCGAATATTCTCACTCTCGTGATTTAAAGGTTGTAAAACAATGTTTAAACCCTCCTCGGCAACATAGTAAGACGGATGGAGGGCAGGGCTTACTTGAAAGTTAAGACTGTGTCAACAATCTCAGTCCTATTTATGGTGATTCTGTTCCAGCTGAACAGTTTGAAATTGGAGTATGCTTCAGGCTGGGATAGCACAGTAGTGCACCTTGACTGGAATGCTAGGCTCATGATTACTCTTATCACTGAAGATGGGGAACCATTGGAGGAGGCATGGGTCTACGTTGTCGACGCTTACACGAGGGGCAACGTCACCGCGGCGATAACCGACAACTATGGGCT
>JAOAJQ010000066.1 GCA_026414125.1 Thermoproteota archaeon | reverse complement strand
GAAGCTAAAGCCGTTGAAACAAAATGCATAGCCAGAGGAGACCCGTACTGCGAGTACACGATAAAAACTTAATTAAACCGTCTTTCAGAAACCTTTTTTCCTAACCATGATCAAGCATGGCTTTTAGCCAACATAGGACTTAGCATCACGAGGACAATAACAAGAGCATTAAACGGCTTTATAGAAGCTCACGGCTTCCGCTTAAAGCATGCCAAATCTCCCGATGCCTTGGAAAGATGTTCTCACACGATGATCGTCGGCGTTATGCTACTGTTTGGAATAACCACCACTATCTCATTAAACACATGGAATTTAAGCGTTAACTGGGAGGCGAAGCGAAACCCTATCTAAGTCCTTGAAACTCCTAACATCAGCAAGCGAGGAATAAACAACCTGTGCGACAAACAATATGTACTAAGTTATTACTTGGTGAAGTTTGAGCACATTTTTGCTTGGCAAATAGTATTAAACACACATTTTTAGTCGCTCAAAAACGTGCAAAACTCTTATTTAAGCCCTCGAAGCCTAAAAAACACCGGTGGAAGCGACAGAGCAGGAAAAAAGTCTTCGGCTGAAAGAAGTGCGACTCGAAAATTTCATGAGTTACAAGTATGCTATTATACCGATTCACCCTAAGCTTAACCTTATCCTTGGCCCAAATGGGTCTGGAAAATCATCAATCCTACTAGCTGTTTCCGTGGGCCTCGGCCAGTCTCGGAGCGGCAGAGCTGAGAAGCTTAGCGACCTGATTAGGAACGGCGAGGATATTGCTAGAGTTACACTGGTCTTCGACAATTCTCCTGGCCAAGATGGGAAAAGACCAGTCCCGTTCGTAAGATCCGACGAGCTTGTGATAACCAGGTATTTGAGGAGAGACGGGGAATACTGGAGCCAGATAAATTATAATCCTGCAACAAAGATGGAGATCGACGAGATCCTCTCTCTATTCGGCATAGACCCTTCCAACATGCTAATCATCATGCACCAGTACATGATTGAAGAGTTCGCTATGCTTGATCCTTCCGAGAAGCTCAGGCTTGTCGAAGGCGCCGTAGGTCTGTCTGGACTGAGAGAGAATATTAAGGCTTCGCAGGAGAGGCTCAGCAGGATTGTCAGTGAGGAGAAGTCTGTTGAAGCCCTTTTAAACGAGGCTCGTGAGACGCTTGGAATGTGGAGGGCCGAGTATGAAAAGCTTGTTAAAAAGAGGGAGCTTCAAACTCTTCATGCTGAGTTGAACAGGCTTCTCAAATGGAGCATATATAACCAGCTTAACGCTGAGAAGACTAGGCTTGAGGAGAACGTCTCCAAGCTTGAGGCCAGGATGGCTGAGGGCAGCCGGATAGTCTCCAAGACTGTGGATAAGTACGAGAAGGTCTGGAGCAGGCTGAACAAGGCTAGGATGAAGCTTAAAAGAGTTTTCTTCAAAGCCTCTGAAAAAGGGTTTGACGACAGCCTCGTCGACGAGTACAGCAAGCTGGACGAGGAGATAACTAAGCTGATAAGAAGCTATGTGAATCTCAACGTTAAGGCCGAGGTCTTGAAATACAGGATCAGGGAGCTTGAGAGAGAGCGCCGCAGAATCCAAGAGAGGATTAGGACTGTTGAAGACAAGGTTAGGGATGCAAAGGAGCAACTTGAGGGCGAAGCGCCCAAGGAAGTTGAGCCCCCAGACGTCTTGGAGAAAAAGATTAACGACTGCATTATTCAAATAGCATCACTCGGCACGGTCAGCGAGAACGCTGAAGAACTCTACAAAAACTATCTAAACGTTTACAGCGACCTTGAACAGAAGGTTAAGATTATAGTTGAAAACAGGAGGGCTGCTGAAAACGAGCTTAAAGACAGAATAGAAATATGGAGGAGGAAAGTCGTTGAAACAATAAACAAGGTTAACGAGAGCTTCAGGAGAAACATGGAGGTGATGGGCGGCACAGGCGAGTTAAGACTGACAAACCTAGAAGATATCGATAACGCTGGTCTAACAATTCTCGTAAGCTTCGGCGGCAGCAACCTTACAGAGTTCAACGCCTACACTCAGAGCGGTGGAGAGAGAAGCGCAACAGTCGTATCATTCCTAATGGCCCTCCAATCACTAGTTAAGTCAAGTATAAGAGGAATTGATGAGCTGGATGTGCATATGGATCCTATTAATAGAAATAGATTTTTCAAAATATTGTCGGATGTTGTTGAGAGGAATCCTGGAGTGGCATACTTGTGTATTACTCCTGGGACTCCGCCTCCGGTTAAGGATGCTCACGTAATAGTTGTTCAGAAGGTTCAGGACGAATCTAGGATACTAGAGGTTGAGCAGTAAAGCGCTCGCTATGTTTTCGTGACCTTCTGGACGGCTTCCTTATTATTAGAACTTGGGTTAATTGGGCATATTCTCTCGAAAGATTCAGAAGAGGTGAAGCACCTCTTGGATCCCAAGAATGCGGATGCTCTTCAACGTCTTAAGAGTTGGATTGAGTGGAACTGGCAGCGCTTGGAGAACCTGGAGAAGGCTGGCAAAGTATTCTAAAAACCTTAATGAAAAACCCATTACCCACTTGTTAGCGCGCGGACGGGTTCAGGCTTTTCGACACTTACTTTAAGACTGTTAAGCAATACAGCGAAAGCGTAGCGAGTGTGTTAGTGGAGGCTGTTTCGAGGAATGTAGAGACATTTGGAATATGGAGAGACCCGGTCGAAGAAGGCTCCAAGATACTTGTGGATGTAACCACTCTTGGGAAGCACAACCTTAACATAGAAGGCAGGGTTGGACTAGAGCTTCTCTAACACCTTTAGGACTGATGAAAAGATCATAAGTATTCAGGGGGACTCGGTCTGGCTTGAAGGGCCGCTTAGGGATATCTTTGGGGGAGAAATGTTGGGCGAGTTGAAAAGCGATAAGGCTAGGGTGGCGTTGATCTACAAACATGCGGATGAGGTTATAGTTAAGCCTGCTTACCTGGCGAAGCTCGAGATCCAGAACCTTCCTGAAGGGACTGAGGCTCTCGGCTTCCTAGTTTTAAGGATGGATAGAAAGCTGTCTACAAGCATTAAAGACGTTGTGATCAGTCTCGACGAAAACGTGGCTAGGAAATCCCAGAGGATATGCTCAATAGACTTGTCGGTAACCAAGGGATCATATAAAAGAGTTTTGCAGGCGGATGTCACATTCACCTCGCACGAACCATATCTGCAAATGAAGGCGAAGACCACTGGAGGATTAGAGCTTATCTATGGATTTGAATACGACCAAGGAATTGGATCCAGTTGTTTGTAAACCATTCATAAAAAAGAGGGAGAGGTTGCTTTGAGCAACATAGCAAAATTCGAAATCCTGCAGAATGTCCCGCATATTGGCGACATTGCTTACATTCAGAGAGGAGTCTTTTATGAGATCTTAGGGTTAGCAGACGAACTTCCCGAATGGTTTGGTGATTTCAAAGAGCATCCTGCCCACGCTTGGTGTGTCGCAAGCTTTCTGAAGTACGAGTTTGAAAAGACCTATGCTGGTTGGATGATTGAAAGGATAGAATACTAGTATGATGGAAGTAGGTTCGATGTTATTGCTATAAAGCCGGATGGGAAGAAGGCAATGCTAGAGTTTAAAACAATCCGCGAGGAAACCGAAGCGGAAGAATTAGCGCGCGCGATTAAACGAGAGTATAAGGAAGAGGATGGATCTTGAGAACAAATATTTTAGGGCATTGGAGCTTCATAGGAAGTATCCGAATGTCAGGTTCAGGTTCACAATCGAAATGATTTAATCTTTGAAAAGGCCTGATTACCCTTAGTTTTTTGTTCACTTTGAACGTGTTGTAGCATAAAATTAATGGACTGAGACGTGGTTGAAAATGGTTAAAAACAGATATTTAGCTTATGGAGGAGTATGGTTACTGCGGGAAAGATATTCAGGCTTGACGAGTATCTGCCTCAGAGCGATATTGCTCAGAGGCTTAAGGGCTACAGGGTTGAAACCCCGCTGGAGGGGGTTGACCTGAGCCTGGTGACTGAGATAGCTGAGTTAAAGGCTTCTCAAAACATGCTTGAGGGGGTTATCAGTAGGGATGTACCCTTGACAATAAGGAGGAGGGAGAAGACGGAGATAGTTGCTAAAACAGTCGAGTCGGTTTTCAGCTTCGTTTTCAGGAGGAGAAGAGTCTTCCTCATAGTGCTTGAGAAGAAGCCTATTGCAAATATGGTTGCCAACATGTTCAGCCAAGTGATCTTTCTTAAAAGCGGCAGGATTGTTGAAGCAAGGATTTCCCCTGAAGTAATGTTGAACTATCATAACACTAACAGTGATGCTGCTAAAGTGGTTTTCTTCGATGACGTCGATATACCTAACATTAAGAAGCTCTCGCTATACGGGCCCTCGCTTGCTAACACTAGCCTTTTCTCAGAATATCTGAAACATGGGAACATATGGTACATTGTGATCGCGCATAGAAAAACTGGCTTTGTGGCTGGAATCACGAGAGATGCTGTAGTAACTATTTTCAGCAGGATAGATCCTGCTTCATTCATAAAGTTCTCAGTCGAGGAGATTATTCCACTAATAGAGGAATCTGAAGCGTCTAAACCTGAGAGGAAAGCCTAGTCGTTCAGCTGTTATCCGTTATTATTCTCAAAAAGACTTAACACGCACTTATAGACATCTTACCCATTCGGATTCTTCTATAAGAAAAGTTAAGTTTTCTATTCATTGGAGAGTAGAGCATCGTATTCCTCGTCGGTTAAAGCGTCAAGCTTCTTTAAGCTTCTGACTAGACTTTTAAAACTGATCAATTCATGCAAAGTTATTCCCTTTTTCCTCAACCTCTCCATGGCACTCCCACTCTGGCACATTATTACGACAGCCTGCTCAACAACTCCTCCCTCTGAAACGATTTTACTGGCTGTCTCCAGTATTTGTCTACCCGTCACAACGGAGTCGTCGACGACTAGAACTCTATCCCCCATTTTCAGGGGTCCTTCTACAAGCTTCCCCCTGCCTCTTTCTCTGACAAGCAGCATTGGCTTACATGTTTTAAGAGAAACATAGGATGCGTAAGGTATTCCGGCCAGGGGGACTCCTGTGATGAACTCGAACCTGTTCAAACCTGCTCCCTCTTTGACAACCTTTAGGAGGCCGGATGCGACTCGGAGGAAAACACGCGGATGGCTTAGAATCGTGGTCAGGTCGAGTACAAACGGCTGGAGGGGTCCCTCATCGGTTTTATCAGGCCAGCTTAGGAACCCGCCTGTTTTAACGAGGGTTTTCGCCACGAGATCCACTAGCCTATACAAATTTTTCCCGATATGAATGCGGCGGCTTGTCTTTAAGCCTTTCCCATTTTTGAACTAAAAGATCTCTGCGACGAGGATGCGTTGGATGCTTAAGCACCTTCTTCCTCTCTCGCGACTCGTGTGTATTCCGACCCTGCATTAGCCGATTTTATAAACGAAGGGTTCCCCGACTTTAAGCATTACGACTTCTATCCTTAAGCCTTTTCTCTTCACGGCACGTTGGAAAACATTAAGGTCCTCGCCATGGTATGGTATGACTATTTTAGAGTTGGAGTTTTCAGCGGATTCAACCCATGAGGCTGCGTTAAGCGTAGGGTTGAAGCCTATTGGTATGAACGTTATATCAGGCTTCTCTTCCATAGTTACTTTTTTCAAAGCTTTTGAAACTGGGGAGGCGCCGGTCTGAAAAATCTTACATCCGTTTTCAAGCGTAACCATGTATGTTACTGGCGTGGAAGCCTCAGAATTTTCACTCGGGTAAGATTTAATGATCAACCCGTTGCTTACAAGCAGCTTGTTAGGCTTGGCTGCGATAAGCATCTCCTTGGGGATCTGCGACCGGAGAATCCTGTAGCTTGTTTCATCAGCGATTATTTTCCCGGACTTCTTGAGAAGACAGAGCTCTGTTATCAGGTTTTCATCGAAGTGTTCAGGCTGCTCGTCGGTTATCAGGGTGTAGTCTACAGGCTCGACCTCGCCGACGCTTATTTCAGAAGGATTGAAGAGCAGCCTTTGCGTCTGAGTTGCAACGTATATGCATGAGTATTTGTTCAACCATGTTAGCACTACTTCTGATTTACTGGGCCTAACAGTAGGCAGGATCGTGTTTCCCAATTGGAGAAACTTTTAGAAAAAAGGGGTAATAAGCGTTTCCCCCGGAACCGGATGGTTGATAAGCATAAGCGTTATTGCCATAGAAACAGCTTTTAAGATGGTTTTCCAACTTCCTCATGAACCCTTTTGTGGAAAAACCTAACCTTTGCTCTCCACTCGTCGAACCCTTCCCTGGACGGGTAATCCACGTAAAACTGTCTGAAATCCTCCATCAGTTTAACAGTCCTGTTAAGCTTAAGAAGAAAACCCGGTTTACCTATTCCTGCAAAAACCCTCGCAGCCTTCTCAGTAATGTTGAGCCTAAGCTTGCCACCCATGCTCGCCTCCAAAAGATCTTCGCTCTTAATAAGTCCCTGAGCCAAACCGTAGTTTATCAGCTCATTATTCAAGCCTTGTAGGAAAACCCTGAAAACGTCTAGAGCCGCCTGTTTAACACCGTAGTTTCTCATATACTCCTTGTTAAATCCCCAGAGAGCCTCCTCGTCGACACGACCCTGCTCCAACGCTTCTGCAGTAACCTTGGCAGCCAGGAAGCCGCCGATCATGGAAGATCCTATTCCACCCCCATGCAGAGGGTTGACCATGAAGGCCGCGTCCCCGGTAGTTATGAAACCGCTCCAAACAGCAGAGTCTATTGGTCTCCTAGCAGGAACTATCCCGCCACCCCTGTGAATAACTCCCACAACATTATCCTTAAGGCAGGGAAGCTTATCGAGCCATTTTCTGAAGAGAAGCTTAGGGTTTGCTGAGCCCTTGGTGACACCTAGGCCCGCGT
>JAOAJQ010000065.1 GCA_026414125.1 Thermoproteota archaeon | reverse complement strand
GAATGCTTTACCTCGTTTAATAGACTCTAAAACGTCTACGCCTGTTTCATCCTCGATTGCAAACCATCCTGAATAGTTTACTGATTTAAGCGTGCTTATATATTCGTCCCAAGGCACAAGGCCTTCGCCGACTGTTGCACGCTTTGTAACAGGATTATAGTCTTTAGCGTGAGTATGCACGATCCATGGAGCAAGTGTTCTCACACCCTCCACCACGCCATACTTAAGCATGTTGGCAGGATCATAGTTCACCTTTAACCCTTCACTCCCGACCTCCTCAAGAAAACTTCTGAGAACTTCAGCTCTCTCCTGCCCAGTCTCTATGCAAAACACAGCGCCAACCTGCTCAGCATACTTTGCCAGTGTCTTGCAGGAATTAAGCATAATTACGTACTTTTTGCTTGAACTATCTGAAGGTATTTCGCCTGGATGGGTTGTGACTATTGCAGAGCCCATTTCAGAGGCTAGTTCAAGAGACCTCATGGTTTTTTCAATACGTTTCTCAAGACCCCTTGGATCGCCGAAAGCAGAACCAGGCCACGGCATACCGGGATCCATGGGTCCAGTGAGTTGAGCGCAGAATCCCGTTATCTTAAGCCCATAGGATTCCACAATCTCTCTAACCCTTCTTCTTTCATCACCTATGCACCTGTCTGGATCAAGGAAGCAGGATTCTGAGGGCGAGTAGTCGACACACCAGAGTTGAACACCTTTAACACCGATTTCTCTTGCTGTTTCAAGAGCAGTCTTAAACTCGGACTCATTCCTAGTTGGTCCTAACGACCATAATGCTAAACCTATTTTCAGGCTTCCCATCATTCATCTTGTCTTAAAGAACTTTTAAAGGATATTTAATCTTTCCCTCAAAGTTTCAGGCTTTAACAGCGTTGCAAAAGCGCTGCTGATCTTTTTCCCACGTCTTAGATAAAACATTTAAGGTTAATGTTCTTACCTAAAGCGGCGGAGGGAGTGGGGGTGGGTGAAAAAGAGCATCTTTACCAAGAGCGGTTGAAACGCTACTTGACTGCTATGCGCAACGAGAAACCGGATTGCATTCCGATTCGCCCTTTTGTAGCAGAGTTTACTGCAAAGTATGCGGGCTACACTTGTCAAGAGGTAACGCATGATTACAGGAAGGCTTTTGACGCGGTTTTGAAGTGCGCTAGGGATTTCGACTGGGATGCGATGGTCGCCAACATGGTCTATGTTTGGACTGGCCTTACGCAGGCCCTTGGCTTGAAATACTATGCTATACCCGGTATTGACATTCCTCCAGATACCGCGTTTCAGTATCTTGAGCCGCCTGAGCAGAAAGCATTCATGAAGCCTGAAGAGTATAACCTTTTGATAGATGATCCGACAGAGTTTCTTTACACCGTCTGGTTGCCCCGCGTCTCTAGCGAGATTTCTGGAGACAGGCCGCAATCCTCGTATCGAAGCATACTTGCACTTGTAAAAGGGGCTATGGCGATGAGCGATTATTTTAACGCTTTTGGGCCTCAGGTTGAAAGGATGAAGAGGGAGGCTGGAACCGTGTCCGCCATAGCGGGCATACTAAAGGCCCCGCTTGACATTATTGCAGACAAGCTTCGCGGGTATATTGGTTTAGCTAAGGATCTTCATAGGCAGCCTGAGAAAGTGCTTGAAGCATGTGAAGCCCTTGCCCCGCATTTGACCCAGGTTGCTCGAATGACAGCCGACCCAGAGAAAAATATTCCAATAGGCTTCTGGATGCATCGCAGCGCATTACCGTTCATCAGCATGAATCACTTTTTGAACATCCACTGGCGCACGCTGAAACCCATTATTGAAGAACTCTGGTCTCATGGGCTCAGAGTGCTTTTCTATGCGGAGGGAGACTGGACCCCGCATTTAGACAGCTTCGCCGAATTACCTGAGGGCAGTATAGTCTTCCATATCGACAGGAGTGACATTTTCGAGGCTCATAGAAAACTGAATCACAAGTTCTGTCTGAGCGGGGGCCTGCCTAACTGGTTACTGACACTTGGAACACCCGACGAGGTGCGCCACTACTGTAAGAAGATCATTGACAGTATTGCTTCAGATGGCGGGTATATCATGGACGCATCAGCCATAATTCAGAATGACGCTAAGGTTGAAAATGTCAGGGCGATGACTGATTTCACCCGCAGCTACGGGAAATACGGAGAGGGATATTCTGAAGGTTTGAAAAATTATCGTCAGAATGAGGAGGAAGTTGCCGAGTGCAAGCCGGCAACAGGCCTTAAGAGTCTGAAAATTAAGCCGGGATACTGTATTCCTTGGGATGAAAAGCGCAAGGAGATTGAAGCGGTTTCCGGAGACGAGGAACTCTTAAAAAGAATATGGGAGGAAATCGACTCACTCGGATACCTTTTCATCTGGCAGGTATTGCTGTCCTTCTAAGCATTCGCTTTTTTCTAGCTGCGCCGTCTGGAAGCCTTTAGCACAACTGAAACATTGGATAACTATGAGTTAAACGCTGCAGAAAGCTTTCCTGAAAACATTAGATCGACCAGCGAGCAAAAAAGCGCGGTTGAAACAGGATCTTTAACTAGATTTTTAGCAAGCCTGAAGGTGCAGAGGACAGCAAGCCCTGCTCCGGTCTTTACTGGAAGTATTGTGGCAGCCGGTTCACGAATCCAGCCGATGAAAACTCCTCCGAAAAAGCTCTTAGCATTCCTAGGGCTAAATCCCTCTAGAACCATGCTGGGTATACACTCTATAAACGGCATTCCTAAGTGACCCTCGTAGAAAAACCTGTTCGCAACATCCTTTTTAAGCCATAGGAATGCTGTGCACCAGTCTCCCCAGCGGCCCTTTTCCCCTCTCTCAACCAGGCGTAGTCCATTAAATATGGTTGAGCCTGCTTCAGACTCTTCAAGGAGGAAGAGTACTCTGCCTCCTTTCTCGGCAAATTTTAAAGCATTTCCATCAACTCCTAGAGACACAGCCACACTGGTTTCACCGGGCTCAACAATGGTTAAGCCTATTTCTCTAATCTTCGCCAACATGTTTGCATCGGCCCCGAAAACGCTGATTCTCCTATTTGTCTTGACGGACCAAGACGGGAGTATGAGAATCTCCTGATAGTTTCGACATATTTCTCTTCCATTATTGTCGAGCAGCCTAGCCCATATGGTCAGCTTTCCCGGCTTGCCTGTTTCTGGAATCCTGAAACCCGCCTCACCCACCTCCGCGCAACAGGCCCTCTTAAAGCTCCCCAGCTTCAACACTCCGCCAACCGGAATGTTTTCAACCCACCATTCTACAGTTTTCGGCTCAATAGCTGAAAACCTGGAAACGTAGATTTTTACCTTAGCTTCCTCGCCTTCAAGATAGCTCCATTTTCTAGGCCTTATTATGATAACATCTTGGGCTTGGAAGAACCCCATGAAACTGTGTAGAAGCTTTTCCTCTCTACACATGTCCATGAGGCCATTGCTTTCACTGTTCAAGTCTGTAAACTGCGTTATGACATAACCAACTATCTCGGGATGAAGCCTCATCGTTTCAATCTCGAACTTGAGAGAGTCAAGCTGATGCTTTTGAGTGGCTTCCGCAAGCTTCCTCAACGAGCCGTAAGCCTCGTCTAGCCCGAGTCTGAAGAATTCGTTAATACCTGTACGAATCGGCCCTCCGTAGCTCGCTTGGTTAAACCAGTAGGGATCCCTCCAATCATAGTAGCGTAGAATCTCCTCGACATCAGGAAGCCCCCAGTTGCCGAACTCTGAAACCATCAAGGGTTCAAAACCCCTTCTTTGGGACTCTGGGAACCTGAACGTCCAAGCAGGGTGTTTAGAAAAATCCTCCACCCAATCTTCGAACTCGCAAGCATGGTCGGGTATCGCCTTGTAGACATGCTGGTCCTCAATATCACTTATGACATGTCCAGCATTCGCAGGAGAATTGTCAACAACGAGCCTAGTGGGGTCGAGTTTTTTAACCAAGTGCCACGTCTCCTTAAGCCATCTTCTCGCCTCTTCTTCTTCGGCAAGCGGAACGCCCCACTCCTCGTTCACTAGACACCAGCAGAATACTGACGCATGGTTAAAATCCCTCCAAATCCATTCTTCAAGCTCCCTCCTCATCCTTTCCTTCGCCTTCGCGGTGAACCTGTAGAAGCTTGGAAAATCTATCCAAAGCATTATTCCAAGCCTGTCCGCCCATTCAAGATAGTTTGGACAAGGAATCTTGATGTGTGTCCTCAGAAAATTAAGCCCCAGTTCTTTGGCTTTGAGAAACTGGTTGCGAAGCATCTCGTCCGAAGGCGTACCGTATATTACGTCCGGATAGAAATCTTGGTCGAGCGCCCCCATAAGGTATATGGGCTCACCGTTAAGAAGAATCTTATTCTCACGAGCCTCAATCTTTCTTATGCCGAAATCTACGAAACAGGTGTCGTCAACCCCCTTTCCAGAGAGAAGGATTTCAAGCCTGTATAGGTGAGGAGAATCTGGAGACCACAGTCTCAGCTCACGGATAGGTATTTCAATGTCGTAAACAGGTTCATCTTTAACCACTTTGACGATTTTATTCTCCCCGGTTGGAGAAATCCGAAGGGTTAGTCTAAGACCATCTTCAGAAGCCTCCTCAATGTGAGAAAGAATTATTCGAACCCTAATCTTCGAATTATCGACATCCGATACTATGAATGCTGAATGCACGTAAACCTTTTCCCTGATTAGAAGGCTGACCCCCTGCCATAGGCCGCCAATATTACAGTAGTGAGACTGCTTACCGTTAGGGATTTCAGAGCAATCCTGAGGATCGTAAACTCTAACTATAAGCTCGTTCTCCTCTTCGAATTTCACGATGCCTGTTACATCGAATTCGAATGGAGTGTAGCCTCCCTCATGGGAGCCAAGCTCAACTCCGTTCAACCATACCCTAGTCTCATAATCGACAGCGTCAAACCTTAGGATGATTCTCTTACCCGTTAACATACGCGGAAGTCTAAAGCTACGCCAATACCATGCGACTCCATCATAATCTATAAGGTCTGGGAACTGTGCTTCCCAAGGTAGGCCTGCCTTTGCGTTTCTCACATCCTTGGCAGATCGAACAGTTTCTGCAGTAAGCTTTCCCTCAGGATCGATCACAAACATCCAGCCATCATTAAGAGTAATAATATGATTAAGAGGAAGCTTAACATTTGACGCAAAGTCTCTGTTTTGTCTCCCCATTATCCAGTTTCCTATGAGTAAGCCGGTCATGATTTAACTGAAAGGTTAAACACACATTTAAAAATTACTTTTTCCATTTAACATTAACCCTCAGAGAGATTTAAGCCATGGAGCTTATCTACCATGTGAGTTAGCATCTTCATGCCAGCTTGGTGAACATATTTCAAACACCTCTTTAGTACACTAAGAGAGTTCTTCGTAGAAAGTGTCAAGTCTCGGCACGCGGCCGGGCCGATGGATTAGTATACTGGAACTTATGGTCTGAGAAAGAAGTTGTACGAGCTCTACACTGTTTGGAGGGCTGAAAACCGGTAAGGAATCACTGTCCACGTATTTTTAAAGTTATTATTTCCCTATTGCAATAATTAAACTCTAGACCATTTCCATATGTCCTAATATCCCTGTTAACCTTGTTTAATTCAAGCAGGTCTAGGGACTCCACGCTCCGCACCTTACCGGCAAGTTCGATACGCGTCCTGCCCCTTGCATTATAGTACTCGTAAAGCCTTAAAACAATACCATCTCCATCCTCCGAAGTTTTCACAGCCTCAAGCATCAAGTTGTCAGAACCAATTTTTAAGAAGCTTTTACTGCCTTTCTTTCCTACAACAATCCTTAAGGGAACATTGAGCTCGTATGCTCTTCTTAATACACCAGCCTCCTTCCAGTCTCCGACATGAGGGTATATGGAATATGTGAAGGTAGTCTCTTCAAGGTCCGTCGACGGATCGGGAAAGACAGGTGTTCTTGTGAGAGAAAGGCCTATTGAAGAGCCTTCTATAGAGACCCCGTATTTCCCATCGTTTAACAATGCTACACCATACCCGTGCTCAGAAAGATCAACCATTTTCTGCACCGCCACCTCGTATTTCGCCTTCTCCCACGAAGTATTCCTGGTAGTGGGTCTTTCAATAACTCCGAACGGGACATCTGAGACAGCCTTCTCTATGTTCACGTCAAAGTCAAACCAGGTTTTAACCAGCAGCTCCCTATCCTTCATGTTAATAGTGGTTTTGAAATCAATCCTCCTAGAGTCAGAGAAGATTCTAACCTCCTGCTTAATTTCAGACCTTTTGAACGGGTAAGTAAAGCATACGGATACCATTAATGGACCTTTGCAGACTATCCAACTCCTCGAGGCAGTTATTTCAAAAGAGGTTTCCTTATAACCCTTCTCAATGTTCCAAGCATCAGCCCATCCTGGGATATTCTCATAGGCAACCAGCTTGTTTCCAATGTCTTTCAAAACTTCTCTACCCGCCTCCTTATCCCATATGGAAAGTAGCCTTCCGTTTTTCGAAATCCTTATTTTGAAGAACTTGTTCTCAACCATGTAGGAATTTTCTCCCTCTGTAATTTTCACATTAGGAGACGTTGAAGCCATGCTGAGCGGAGCATAACCGACTGAAGGTGCTCTTACCTTCAGCAAGAAGCCTTCAGAGACCTTCTGAGATCCATCGACTTCCTCAGCTAGGATAACGTAATCCTCCCTGTCCCAAGGCAGTGAGTTAAAAACCAATAGTGTACGTCCTTCTCCCGCTATTTTACTCATGGCTTCTCCAGCAACCCTCTCCGCCTCAGAGATCACTTTTTCAAGCTCGGGATAAGCCTCGTTGTAAACCTCTCTTATAGAGGAGCCTGGCAGGACGTCGTGAAACTGGTTTTTAAGCAGGGTTTTCCAAAGGGTTGAAAACTTTTCCTTATCATAGGTTCCGGCAAAAGTTGCCCATGTTTCCGCCTCTCTTAAAGACAGCTCAGCCCTCCTGTTTAAAA
>JAOAJQ010000064.1 GCA_026414125.1 Thermoproteota archaeon | reverse complement strand
GGCCCTATCATCACCACTGCCCCACCTTGCTTCTCAACCTCGGCGCTGTTCTTCTTGAGGGATTTTAACAACTCGGTTAAAAAAACTATAAAAACAAGTAGGAAACCTACTATGATTAGGAGCATCGCGGCTAGACCTAATAGGGGGCTCATTTAAGCTATTCTACCGGGATCTCTTCGCCCTTCTTCTCCTTCCTGATCCTGTTCAGAGTTACTTCAAGAATGCCATTCTTATAGCTGGCCTTAGCCGTCTTGGGGTCAACCTCCTCAGGCAGCTCAACATCCTTACTGTATTTTCTTTTCTCTGACTCTGCGCGTATTGAAAGGGTTTTTCCCACAACGTTCAGCTTAATATCCTGCTTATCCACGCCGGGTACCTCCGCTATGACTTTAATCTTGTCCTCCTCCGTGATAACATCTATCAGGGGCTCAGCAGCTTCCTTAACCTCAAGCGGCTTTACCGGTGAGACTTTACGCTTAACGTTTCCAAACTCCCTTACGATAGGCTTACCGTCAGGGCCTATCCTGACGGAGTAACCGTATATGAAGGGGCCGTACTCCCTCCTGACGCTGCCGTCCGGAAGCTTCTCTTCCCTAACCAGGTCCTTCGGAAACTTCTCCTCAAGACCCTTAAAAAGGTCGAAGAAATCCTCTTCAAAGGGCGTTGCGCTGAAGGCTCTCCGCATCATTCTCCTCAAATCCTTCTCAAGCTTTTCAAACCAGTCTTCAAACCAGTCCTCAGACATTTTTAACACCTCCATTTTTAACTTCTTAAAGCGGGATATTAATTTTTCCCTGACAATTTCGGGTGAATATTTTGGGAAACTCGGGCTTTGGAGAGAGTTGCAAGCATGGGGGTCAAAGCTTTTATTTAACCCTCGCCGAACGCTTTCAGCATTGTCCGGAGAATGGATGGTTAAGGTGCTAGAGGATCTGACTAACTCCTTCGGGCCCGCTGGATACGAAAAAGAAGTCCTTTCTAAAGCAAAGAGCTACATGCAGGCTTATGCTGACGAGATAATGTCGGACAAACTTGGTTCCTTGGCGTTCGTTAAGAAGGGCGACTCGGAGCGGCCGCGTGTCCTTCTCGCTGGCCATGTTGACGAGGTTGGCTTCGTTGTCTCAGGCATAAACGACCAGGGCTTCCTGTCTTTCGCACCCCTCGGAGGTTGGTTCGACCAGGTTCTACTCTCCACTAGAGTCATAGTTAGGACTCAGAAGGGTGATTTAAACGGGGTTATAGCTGCGAAGCCTCCGCACCTAATACCTCCAGAGGAGGCCAATAAGGTGATAACGAAGGACAGCATGTTCATCGATATAGGTGCTTCCTCAGCCGATGAGGCTAGAAACATGGGTGTTAGAATAGGAGACCCGGTTGTACCATGCTCGAGCTTCACCCTTATGAAGAATGGTGAGGTTGCGATGGGCAAGGCTTTCGACGACAGGGTTGGAGCCGCAATAGCCATGGAGGTCGTGAGAAGACTTAGAACCGAGGCGGTTCAACACCCGAATACTGTATTTGGTGCAGCCACTGTCATGGAGGAGGTTGGCCTAAGAGGTGCGACGACGATTGCAAGCCTAGTGGATCCTGACGTGGCCATTGTGCTTGAAGTAGACATTGCTGGCGATGTTCCGGGAATACCTGCTGGACAGGCTCAGACGAAAATCGGGAAGGGGCCGTCTATAATAGCGATGGATGCAACCATGATTCCTAACCAATCCTTGAAGAACCTAGCGATAAGAGTTGCTGAGGAAAACAATATTCCCTATCAGCTCTCGCTAGTGGCCAGGGGTGGAACGGATGCGGGCAGAATTCACATTCATAAGGTTGGCTGCCCCAGCTTGGTTATAGGTGTTCCGACGAGACATATTCATTCAGCAGCATCAATAATGAGTCTCAGCGACGTGAGGAATGCTGTCAGGCTTGTCTTAGAGATGGTTAAGAAGCTCGATGCCGAGACCGTCAGGAAACTAACAGAATGGTAGCGGGTGCAAATCCCTGTTTTAAAACGGTTTCCAACATACCTGTGAGGCTTGATGATTAAAGCAGTAATATTTGACCTAGACGGCACGCTTGTCGACACGGTGGGCCTTCTCTCGGAAGCATGGGCTAGGGCAGCAAGCCTTCTGAATATACGGATCAGCCCTGAGGATGTTGAGAAGTATGTTGGGCTCGCAGGGCCGGAGATATCTCTTGCAATAACTGGGGGAGATGAGGCTAAGGCTGCGGAGCTGAGGAGGCTTAAAGACGAGATATATGACTCAGAATACATAGGCAGGATAAGGCTTTTCGAAGACGTTGAGCCGTCTTTAAGCATACTTAGGAGCAGGGGGCTTAAGATAGCGGTTGCAAGCTCCCAGACCACCAGGAGGCTTAAGAAATACCTTTCCCTTCTAAGCGTTTTGAAAATGGTGGATGTGCTCGTTGGCTCAGACACTGTTGCAAGGAGGAAACCAGCTCCAGACGTTTTCCTAAAAGCAGCTGAACTCTTGGGGGTTAGGCCTAACGAGTGTTTTGCTGTGGGAGATACTTGTTTCGACTGTGAGTCTGCTAAGAACGCCGGGATGAGGTTTATACTTGTTTCAAGGAGGGGTGTCCAGTGCGAGGACGCAGAGTTCACTGTGAAAAGCCTTAATGAGGCTGCTTCAGTAATATTAAGCCTTGCATGACTCATTAAATTGGATTTGCCATGATTCAACTATACGATTTGTGCTCTTTCAAAGTGTCCTCGCCAGTGATCAATACGGGTTCGTTATGGGTTAAGGCTGAGCTTACTACGATGTGCGTGAATCTTCGTTGTGCCCCTTCTTGTAGGGCTAAACGCGTCTTAAGTTTTCCCCTACTAGGGTTGCCATTTCTCAGTAAGTTTTTTTAACGGTTTATGTTAAAACTCTATGGATGCTTCCTTTAAACGTTAAGAGCCTGCTGGAGAAACAACAGTACAGGATAGTTGGTAAACACTCCGCTGTTAAGGTTTGCTACTGGACTAGGCAGAGGCTAACCCGGGGGAGAGCCTGTTACAAGGAACTCTGGTATGGTAATGTTCAGAGCCACAGGTGTATGCAGATGACTCCCTTCATAGGCTGCAACTATAGGTGTACCTATTGCTGGAGGATACATTCCGGAGACAGGCCCGGGTATGTTTGGCAAGAGTATCCTGCTCAGGTTTCTGAGTTAGACGATCCCGCTTATATTTTTGAGGAAGCCATTAGGATGAGGAGGAACCTCCTAATAGGCTATAAGGCAAACCAGATGGTGGATCCTAGGGTTTTCGAAGAGGCTCTTAAACCATCTATGGTGACGTTTAGCCTGACAGGTGAGCCAACACTGTACCCTAGGCTGGGGGAGCTGGTGAGTGAGGCTCGCAAGAGGAGCCTGACAACCTATCTTGTGACTAATGGCAGTATGCCGGAGGTTTTAGAAAGCTTAAACCCGCTTCCGGATCAGCTTTACGTCAGCATCCAGGCTCCTGACGAGACGATTTTCAAAAGGGTTGCGAGACCATTGGTTAAGGATGCTTGGCAGAGGTTTTTAAGGTCGCTAGAGCTGTTATCGAGCTTTAAGGGTGTTAAGCGTGTACTCAGGATAACAATGGTTAAGGGTGTTAACGATAGTGATGCAGAGGGTTACGCTAAGCTGATAAGTGTCGCGAACCCTGATTACGTTGAAGTTAAGGCTTACGAGTGGGTAGGAGAAAGCCAGTCGAGGCTTCCAAAGGATGCGATGCCATGGATGCGTGACATAGTTTCTTTTTCTGAGAAAATAGCTGGGTCGTCAGGGTATTTGAAAAGGGGAGAGTTTGAGCCGAGTGGAGTAGTGCTGCTTTCTAAAACGTGATTTTTGCTGCTCATAGTGAACATGCTTGTTTTTGGGGCAAGCCATTGTTTTCCCGGCCGACTTACATGAGACTACATTGAGCTGCTGCATTCCCAGCAGAACTCTCTGTCTTCATTAGTCCAGAAACTCTTGCCGCATTTCTTGCATAATACTTTCTTCAAACCCTTCGACCAAGGCCTCTCTGTTTTTCTGAAAACTCGGTGTCTGGAGAATTCTATTGCCTTCTTAGGACAGAGCGGCATGCAGGCTACACAGCCCTCAACGCAGTTATGCGGGTTTGCAACAATTGCTTTATCATCTACTAATGTGAAAACGTCGTACGGACAGAACTCTATGCATTTCGGCCCATCTAGTTCTTGACAGCCATCGCACCGATCTGGAAAGACAGTGGGATACCAAGTTATGGTCATCAGTAACTAGTCGATGCTTTCGCTTAAAAAATTTATAACTAGCTCTCCTTCCTACTCGATGTCCACTGCTCTGAAACAGTGATCTTCAAAAGCTCGTCGCGCAGCTCGTAAAGCATCGATTTCATCAATGCTTTGTGCTCCACATAGGCATACGAGCTCCTCTCGATATTCTTAACAATCAACTCAACATTATAGAAGTCTCTATCAGGAACATATTTAACCTCCACATCATAGTCCGCTATCCTTTCAGAAAGGCCGGAAATAGCTCTGTAGCTTAAGTTTAACTTCACCCCATCCTCCTTTTTTTCGTATGAATGGATTATGATTCCATAGAGAGAGTAGGAATGTGATTGCGCCATATCTACGATGAGCGAGGAGAACTGCTCCAAATGCTCCTTTTTTAGCCGAATAGGCGTTAACGCTCTTTTAGAGCCATCCTTCTCTGTTTTAATATCAATTCCCCCTCGGACAAGCATGATTTTGCTCGGGACTATTTTAAGAATGGCTTCCTTCGCGGGGAAAGCTGAGCCGATGCCCGTAACCAGAATGGCGATTAGGAAAACCAGCACTAGGGGCGTTAGACTGTATAGCTCCGTAAATATTTCCGGGCTGCTAGCGCCTATCGAATATGCCCAAGCATAGCCCAGAACATCCCCAAGCATCCTCCCATCACCCCTATTATTAGGCCCTCCGTCAAAAATAAGTATGTTATGAAGCTTGGGGATGCACCCAAGCTGGACATTATTACTGACTCCTTTCTCCGCTCGTATATCGAGTTTAACATCGCGTTTAGAATAATGAGAGAGCCTATAAGTATCATCATGAGAACAGATTCCCAGCTGCCTAAAGCCATTAGAAGCGGCGCCCCAAGTTGAATTGTTTCAAGCTGCGAGCCTTTATTTATGGTTGCCGAATAAGAGGCAACCACGTCGATAGAGATTCCTGATCCACCAGTGGTTATGGCGCGGCTGAGCCAAATCTTGTGGGACGAGACCAGAGTCTTCAAATAGTTCTCTATTTCAACCAGCCTAGCATCAGGATAGATTCCGATCAAGGCTACGACTCGTTTAAAAATAGGAAGGTTTCTCGCAGCCTCAATATCCACTAGTCCGATCACCGGGCTTGATATAATAAGCATCCTGTTGCCCTCGGTCAAAAGATTATCACTTATCAATCTGGACGGAGTTTGTACATCATCCCAGTTAATGGTTCCTATGAAGAGCGGTCTGCTTCTAAGGTAACTTTCCAATCCTTCTCCACTCGGCATTTTTAGAGTAGGTTTGTCGAACACTCCCGTAACATGCAGGTTTAAACCCATAACGCTTAACTGGCTTGGGAAAAACTGTTTCCGTGAAAACTCCTTGTCGATTAGAATACCATTTTTTAAATCTCCTGAAAAATTCAACCCCAAGCGATTCTTCATGAAGGTGAGGTTTGCAAATATTATTAAACCTCCTATATCTTGGCTATCCGATTCTACAGGGATAGTGATGTTTCCTCCCGGCCCGGTCAGGTTTAACTGGCTTGCGGAAGGTACTGTTTGCAAAAACTCTGATTCGCAGAAAGCTATGCATATCGGCGTGTATTCCGTCATCCCAAGTTTCTCTGCATAGAAAGCTGCCTCTTCAAGACTCATTAAAAAGAGCCCGTTGTACTTTTCTTCAAAGGTGCCTGCAGGGCTTGATACCACTACTCTTGCCAGCCAGGTTTTTGAGAAAAGAATAGTTCCTTCACCGCTTCGAATCTCTTGAAGCGACGTGACGAGCGGCACGGCTGTTTTCAGAGTTATTGCGGGAACAGTAGCCATCGCTATCGTGGTGACGGTTAGTATTACTAGGGCGCCTCGAAGCCTTCTGCTTTTAAGCATTCTAACTGCGGTTGATGCAGCTAGGCTGTGGATCGTGGCTGTTCCAGAATACTTGAACATCAGTCGTGCTGTCAAAAGTAGAAGGATTAGACTTATGATGGCTGAAGCAATTGGAAGCAGCACGAACGGTATTCCGAACGTGAAGTTTGATATGGACCAGAGGTTAATCAAAGCCTTCGGCCTCATTGATAAGAGTATTAGCCTTAAACCAGGATGGAATTCGAAAGCCAATAGCGAGAAGAGCGCGAAGAGAATTATCGTCAATTTCCTGCTTCCGTTGAATATTAGGTGTGAGACAACTGTCCCCGCTATTAAAATAATTGTCAGCACGATTGGAACAATAAGCATTCCAGATGATAAGACTAGCATGCCGATGCTGCTACTGGCTTCGCATACCAGATTAATAGCTCCTTCAAGCGGGAAAAGATTCAATTCTCCCACTTCCTCCGGGTTCACTGACCGAATATCACTTAAGTATGAACTTGCCTGTTGAAGCTTTGCTGATATGTCTGGAGCATAAATCCTTGTCTCGATCAGAAACTTGCTGGCAGCTTTAATCAGGCTCTCGGTCGAGTTGAGAAGTGCCCCATAGATTGCTGGGCCGATTCTAAGTTTTTCTTCGCCTAGGTCCAAGTTCATTTCAAACGGGAAGGTTAGCCGTTTCGGAGTTGATTCAAGCGTGTGGAGCTCAACCAAGTATCTGCCTGAAAGCTTTAGGCTACTCATGTTGCTGCGTGCTATTAGAAAGAGGCTTCCATTCCCAAAATAACCTATGTGAGTCCCCACATGCTCGTCGAATACGATCCTAGCGTTAAGCCTTTGAAAAGGAGACACATCAACCATATAAAGGTTCGCTAGGCTGGCCCTTAA
>JAOAJQ010000063.1 GCA_026414125.1 Thermoproteota archaeon | reverse complement strand
CTTTTTTCAGAAGCTATGAAACCCACCCTTAACCCAGTTATCCCCATGTTCTTAGAGAAGCTTCCTATGATAATAGTGTTTTCAAGACTAGTGTCAAAGCTTCCTGGACTCACAGGCTTGTTTTCACCGAAAAATATTTCTAAATAAGTCTCGTCGGAAACAATCGTAGAACCGGTTTCCCGAGCATGCTCGACAAGCTTCTCCATATCCTTAGGCGAAATAATCCTCCCAGTCGGGTTGTTTGGGGAGCAAACCAGTATAAGGCTGCGCCCGTTTTTTCCCACAGCAACCTGATCACTAACCTTTGAATCCTGAGTGTAATAATCTATCATAATGTTGTCGAAAAGGTTTACCACCAGCGTGTGCTGCGGGTAAGTGGGGTCAGGGAGAATAACCCTATCCCCGGGGTCGAGCACAGTCATCAATGCTATGAGAAACGCTTCTGAAGCCCCCGCGGTCACCAGAATGTTCTCAGCTTTTAAGTCTAAACCCCTGCTCTCCCTCAAGTATTCAGCTATCAATCCTCTAAGCTCGCTAAAACCTTCTACAGGAGGGTACGTAAGGCTGATTTCCTCAGAGGCTTTCCTGACAGCATCCTTTACCAGCGGATGGGGATTTATGAAAATGTCCCCTACGCTAAGGTTCATCACAATGCTCCTCCTAGACAAGGCTTCCTTCAAAATCCTTCTGTGAGGCGGCTCAACAATCCTGCTTATTCTGGAAGCTATTTTCAACCCAGTTTTCCCCAAAGTACCCTCCTTTTTAAGCGTTAATCCGTTTTTAACCTAGATATGTAGATTGCTATTTTGCTTGCTCAGGAGGGAGAGGTGGCATGTAGAGTGCTTCACAGTGTCTCCCTGGAATAATGCTGCGAATCTTCTCAACCAGCTCGGGTAATGCGTTGCGGGAAAGAGACAGATCTTTAAGAAACCTCTTTGCAAGTAAGGCTGCTTCGTGATTCTTATCATTTTCCCCGGGCAGAACCACTGCATACTTTCTACACATTGCCTTTACCTTGCTTAGACTCCCGTAGACCACCTCACCATTATCTGAAACGCCGATCCAAAGCTTAAGCTCAACGTCTCTAACGAAGTTCTTCTCCCCTCTTATCATAAATGCCCCCTTTGGGAGGTACTGGCCTGGAGGAGCTTGTTTGCTAACCTGGCTTCCCCTGACCCAGTAGACATCTAGGGAAGCATACTTGTTCTCCCAGGCCCTTGCAGTGTAGCATGCAGCCATGAGCGCAGCCTCCTTAAGCTCCTCCTCTGAAGGGTTTTCAACGTTATATATGGTTACGAACGGTGCTCCTATGAAGTCTGCGTGAAACACCATGCTTCTATCTGAAACATACTTCTTGACGAGAAGCTCGTTAGTCCCAGCGTCTCTACCTGCTAGAATAAGGTTCCCGTTAACCGATATGTTCCACCGGAACTTTTCAAACCATTTTCTTTCAACTCTTTTCTCAGGAATCATTCTCCTCATTTCGACAGAGGTCTTATCCTTAAGCAGAAGAATCTTACCATCGATCTCAGAAAGATGCTTCTCTATTTTCTTAGCCTCCTCAAACATGCTGGAGGCGTTCGACGCGGCTGAGGAGTCCAGGTTAAGCTTAAACTCTGAATCGTTGAAAAGAATCTTAACAATCCTCCTTTCGTAGTCGGTTTCAAGAATCCTGAAATCAGCAGGCGTGTTCTCCCTCTTCCTTACAGCGTCTAAAACCGCCTGGAAGCCTGTAAGATTCTCCATGATCATTCTGGCTTTATTCCTCAATGCCTCTACTTCGGAAGCAAGGTTCTCCCTTATTCTAACCAGTCTGCTAAGCTCTAAGGATGATTTCTCATGATCGGCAGCAGCCTCAAACCCGACTTTAGCATAATATTCATCCAGAGCCTCTGAGACAGTTTCAACCTCCTTCTGCTCCATGTTCTCCAGGGAGAGAAGCCTTATCCCAGACACGTCTACTGGACGGCCCTCGCGATAATATATCCGCGGCTTCGGAGACTCCTCAGCCTCTTTAACAAGTACTCCTATGGTTTCGATTATAAGAGGAATCTTTCCTTCAACGTTTGAGTCAGGATCCATCCCAATCCTTCTGCATATCTCACCCATTGTTTTAGACCCGAAGCCCAGCCTACCAGCTATCAGCCTGCCAAGCTTTTCAGAAGAATACTCTAGCAGGGCTGCTTTTAGGCTTTCCTGAGCACCTGTGGGGTCTAATATATTGGACGGTGGGAAAACATATTTCTCCCCCTCTCTGAGCGATCTGGCTCCCATCTCGATTCTCTGAGAAGTGAAAAGAATACGCCAGTCTTCAGCAACAAGGACAAGGACTCCGCGTTTCAATCCCTCGAAGATAAGCCTAGCTTTAAACCCTCCTCTGGAAAGACTCATGACTATAATCCTGTCAAAGTCATGCTGCTCCACACTCTCCACCCTAAGGTTGCAGACTATTCTTCTCAACCGCAATACGCTGTCTTCAGGGGTGCTTGGGACAGGATAATCGTGTCGAGTTAGAAACAATGATTCGCCGGGTATTATGACTAGCTTCTTAACAATCCCGCTGCTTCTAAAAACCATCAGATAGTATCCGTAATCAGGATGGTTGTAAACGTTGTCAACCCATGCTCCCCGCAGTTCTTTAGAAAGCTCCCTTGAGAGCACCAGGTAGTCGATGCTGGAAAGACTTATTTTCTGGGTTTTCAACCTCCAGATGAATGGGCGAGTACAGATTTAAACCTGAAAGCCTCATTTACTGGACGAGAGTCGCTCTAGGAGCCATACTTGGCGCTTTGCACGCCTTCTTCTGGCGTTCCCCTTCCCCGATAATAAGCGCCCTTCTAAACATGGTTCTGGCATATTTCTTAACATACTATTTTTTCAAAAGAATCTACAAGGGTAAGCTTAAGGATGAGAGTGCCACTTGGAAAGAAGGTGTGGGAAGCTTCTTCCTAGCTTGGCTTTTCACATGGTTCCTCCTGTATAACATCCTATTCCCCCCCGGATAGTTTCCCAAGGAAGTCCATCCAGGCTGCAAAATACCCCTCCTCCTCCTGACTCAAATAGTGTGTTTCAACCGTTTCCATGAGGCTTTTCATATGTTTCTCCAATTCTTCCAAGGGTTCTCCGATAATGCTTCCTTCAACAGGCCTCCTAAGCGTTTGAAGAATCCCTCTTAAACCTTTAAGGTAGCCAGTCTCGTATCCGCCGCTAGGCTTAAAAACATCCAGCTGCTTCTCAGCCTCTTCAAGCCTTTTTCTAGCAAGCATCTCGAGTATTTTATCCATCTGGTCTGTCTTCCTCTTCAAACCGGTTTTTTTGAAAGCTCACACCTAATAAGTTTATCCAGCACGCTCGAAAATCTTAAAACTTTTTCTAATCGTTAAAGAAGAGGCTTGAAGCACCTGGTAATAGTTGGAGACGGGATGGCTGACTACCCGGTTGAGAAAGCGAACGGTAAAACTCCTCTTCAAATAGCGGAGAAGCCCAACATGGATGAAATAGCTAGAAGAGGGAGAATGGGTATGCTTCGAACACTCCGGCCGAATCTGCCTCGGGGCAGTGATGTTGCAAACCTCATCATATTGGGATACGACCCTTTCTCTTGTTACACTGGAAGGGGCCCGTTGGAGGCTGCGGCTAGAGGCATAATGGCTGGGGATAACGAGGTTGTTTTCAGATGTAATCTCATAACTGTTGAAGAAAACAGGATTGTCGACTACTCTGGGGGTCACGTTGCTACAAGCGAGTCTGAAGTTTTAATATCGGAGTTAAACAGGAGGTTTAGCAGTGTCGGAAGGTTTTACACGGGTGTCAGCTATAGGAATATTTTCGTCTCCAAGCTGGGGGAGGGGTTGAGAGCTACCCCACCGCACGATATTGTCGGCGAGGAATATGGCAAGCACTTGTTGAAGCCAGATAATGAGGACTCTAGGCTGCTTAACAGGATGATGGTTGAATCAATCAAGGTTCTGTCTGAAAACCAGGTGAACGCCCGTAGGCTAAAGGCGGGCGAGAGGCCTGCGAACATGGCTTGGATATGGGGGCAGGGCAGAATGCCCAATCTAGAGCCGTTCGCCTTGAAACACGGCTTAAGAGGTGCAGTTATAGCTGCGGTAGACCTGATAAAGGGGATTGGAAAGCTCGCCCAGATGTATGTGCCTGAAGTACCTGGTGCAACCGGCTACTATGATACTAGCTACGAGAACAAGGCGGTTTACGCAGTTAATGCTCTTGAGGAATTCGACTTCGTATATCTGCATGTTGAGGCTCCCGACGAGGCTGGCCACGAGGGTTCTTTCGAAACCAAGGTGAGGGTCATTGAGGAGATGGATAGGAGGCTTTTCAGAAAAATACTTGACAGCGTTGAGGAAAACGTTTCGATAAGCATCGTGGTAGACCATCCTACACCGGTGTCGGTTAGAAACCATACTTTAGACCCGACTCCTTTCGCGGTGATGAAACCGGGTTTGAAGGGAGACGGGCTTCCTTTCGACGAGGATTCTGGGCTTAGAGGATCATTTGGGCTAGTCGACGGGTTGGAAATCGTTAAATTGATTAAGAGGGTTTAGTTTTTGACACGTGCTCTCCCTAAGAGGAAAGGCTATCTTGCTGAACGTAAGATTAGAATGTTTCTCCGCAGGTATGGCTGGATGACTGTTAGGTCCGGTGGAAGCTTGGGGCCGGCGGACCTGGTTTGCCTTAGGAGAGGTAAGTGTATTCTGATGCAGGTTAAGTCTACGAGTAAAAACTTGTTATACGTGGAGGGACCGATGCCCCGTGAAATCGAGGGGTTTCCACTCTATGTCGTAGTTGACTTCGGATATGGTGACATAAGGGTTTTCACACCTGGTGAAAAGATCAGTAGAGAAGGGGGTATCCCGTTGAGAGAGTTTATGGAAAAACGTTGAACCAAACATTGGAAAAACGTTTTTAAACGATATGGAAATCCTTATAGGGTTTTTAAAGCAGGGAGACATGATGAATCATCCGATAAAAACGTCAGACTGTAGGAGGATGGTGAACTGATAAGGAATGGTCACGCTGGAACGGATCATTCAGAAAACGCCTTTTGAAAAAATCGCTGGCCAAACAGTGATGGGCTATGTTAACGAGGTGAGAAACTTCAGTGAGCTTGAGAAGATGGTTTTAGAGAAAGCTTTAAGCGGGTTGATAATCGGTAGGAAAGCCCTGTCCGGGCTTAAGAATCCAGGCTCCTCCTTGAAGGAGCTGGCTGCCTCATACAGGAGAGCCCTAGGCTTCTCCCTCATTATTGCTGCTGAGCACGAGGGCAAGGGGCTTGAGGGACTTTACCCGCCTGTAACCGAGTTGCCTAGTCAAATGGGCGTGGGTGCAACTGGAGAAGCTAAATCAGCCTACATGACTGGTTACGTTACCGCTCTAGAATTAAGGACGCTTAGCATTAACACTAACTTGGCGCCGGTGGCTAACCTTTATTCTTCTGGAATGGGGGAGAACTGCTTCGGAGATGATCCTGACGAAGTATCTGGCTACGTGGTCAACTACATAAGGGGTCTTAGAAACGGTGGTGTCCTATCCTTCGTCAAATATTTCCCTAGAAGGATTGAGAAGCATGGTGGCGAGGCTGAGGACCTTAACGGGCTTCTTAGAAGGGACTTCAAGCCTTTTCAACAGGCCTTCAAATCTGGTGTTGAGGGGGTTGTGATTGGGCACAGTCCTCTTCCGGCTTCAGGGGACGTGGATACGCCATCCTCGTTATCACCCAAGGTTGTTGAGAGAATAGTTAAGCGGGAAATGGGTTTTAAAAACCTTCTAATGACGGATTATTTAGACGATAGGCGTATCTCGGAAAACTTTGAGCTGGAGGAGGCTGCGGTGAAGGCTTTGAAGGCGGGTAATCATATAGTGGTGCCTTCGAGAAGAATGGAGAAAACAGAGGAGGTTTTGAACATTATTCTTGAAAAAGCTAAGGAGGACAGGAATTTATACGAAAGAATAAGGAGCAATGCTTTAGAAGTATTGAGTTTTAAACTTAAAAAGTTCGAGAAGTTTAAAAAAACCCCAGAGAAGACACGCGGCAGCATTATAAACCGGACTAAGGCTTGGAAGATATTTATTCGAAGCATAACTCTGGTGAAAGGTATCGAGGAACTCCCCTTAAGATGGATGGGTAAACCCCTAGTCGTCGTCACAGGTAATTTTGAAGAACAGCTTGAAGAATCTGACAGGAGTGTCCTCGAAGAAGTCTTGAGGGAAGAACTTGGAGAGTTTAACCTTTTAGAGCGTTTCGAAGAAGTTTCTAGCAAGAAACTGTGGGAGATTTACAGAAGCACTCCTAGCAATACGCTGCTGTTAGTACTGGCTTACAATACGCAGGAAAACAGGCGGGAGTTATCAATGATTAAAAAGCTTGTGGAATTCTTCAGAGAGAGCATAGTCATATCGCTAGGAGCCCCTGAGGATCTGCTCCAGTTGAGCAGTGCTAAGATTTGCGTTGCTGCTTTCACCCCGAGCGTAACCGCCGTTAAGGCTGCTTTGAAGGTTTTAAAGGGCAAGTTTAAACCGGCGGGGAAACCACCTATTAAAATAGGTCTATGATGAAGTCAGATGAGATTAAATACTGGCCGATGCTTCTCTGAGAACGTTGAAGTGGTGGAGGATACGGTTCAAGAAAGGCTGTGGAGAAGCCTATTCTAATGCGTATAGGCTTGTAAATAATCTTCTCGAATCAGGGTTTAAAGTTGGGAGGGTTGTGAAACTTAGGGGCGCTAGAGACACTGGTCTTAAGCCCGGTGACTTCGCAATTGGTGTAGAAGACGTTTATTCAGAATACTTGATGAAGAATCTTGGTGAAGACTACGACGTAGAGTTGAAGCTGTTGAAAACCATTGATCAGCAGAGTGTCGCTTGGTTGCGCAGCCCGCTCATCGGATTATACAGTGGAAACGGGGTTTCAGTATCATGCTTGAAGGAGACCGTGGAGACGTTGTTTAGCATGGGTTTCAGGAGGATTTCTCTCCTCCCTGGGCCGTTAACACTCGAGGACTTGCGTGCTCTAGACATCTTGGTAGTCGGTGGTGGCGAGAGTTTTGAAATTCTCAGGTCGCTAGGGAAAGAGGAAGCCAGGATGATCAGGCAATTCGTAGAGTCTGGAGGAGTATACGTC
>JAOAJQ010000062.1 GCA_026414125.1 Thermoproteota archaeon | reverse complement strand
GCTTAAGTATCCAGTCATTCTCCTTTATGAGTGCGTCTAAAGGATGACCATTAGGAACTCCTTTAAGCTCCCTTGGTTGAAGATACTCTCTGAAAAGAGCCACGTGTAAATCGCATAATTTCAGCATCTCTTCTACAGGTATCCCCTCTTTGACAAGCTGTTGTTCTATTAACGGTATTTCTGTTGGAGAAACCTGTGAAAGAATGTTTCCAAATCTTCTGATAATCTCTTCAATATCCTCTCCGCGATGCAGCTCCTTCAGAATTTCCCTGACTGCTTTGGCCAATTCTTCTCGCTCACGGGTTTTGGTTGACATGTGTCAACAAAGAACCTTACTACTTTTAAGCATTCCCCGAAAAACGATGGTTCACATGTAAACTACAAGATGGTTATGAAGTTATCATAGCACGCGCTAGTTGGGTGCTCGTCCTCCAAATAGGCGGTAGACCATCGTTCACTATCGCTTAGGCATAAACTTGCAATGCTCAACATGATTAAAGGCTCAAGATAGGTTGTAAACTGTTATTTTATCTAATCTAGTCTTTAACGTTTCAGCGTCATTCTGTGGGATTCTATTGATTAAATCAGTTACTCTTAAACTCCGGATAGTGTGTTAAACAGCTTGTCTAAAATTGACGCTGAGGCGTCAGCCCCACAGGCATAAAAACATTTAAACGCTGAAAATATTTCCTAGGCCTGATAAATGAGCATAAAAACAGAGCCTAAGATAAGGGAGAAAAGATGGTCTCCGGAGCTTGAGGAGGAGCTCTTAAAGCTCTGGGAGAAGGAGGGTCTTTACAGGTTCGACCCGGATAAACCAGGAGAGATATACACGATAGACACTCCCCCGCCCTATATCTCAGGCAAGTGGCACGTGGGCAGTGCTGCTCACTACGCTGGTATAGACATGGTCGCCAGGTATAAACGGCTCCTAGGCTACCACGTGCATTTCCCGATTGGCTGGGATAGGAATGGTCTACCTGTTGAAGTAATAGTTGAGAGACAGTTCAACATCAGGGTGAAGGATGTTGACAGAGAGTACTTCATCGATCTTTGTAAGCAGGCTCTAGACAGGGTTGAAGCTGAAGTTATAAACCAGGCTAGGAGGCTTGGGCTCAGCTGCGACTTTGAAAACATGTACAGAACCGACTCTCCAGAGTATAGGAGCCTGACGCAGGAAACCTTCATAGAGCTTTGGAGACGCGGCTTAATATATGAGTCTGAGAGGCCTACGAATTGGTGTCCAAGATGCGGTACAGCTATCGCGGATGCTGAGGTGGAGTACGTTGAAACCATGTCTAGACTTTTCTATATTCTCTTTAAGGTTAAGGAGACAGGTGAAAATGTTCAAATAGCCACAACTAGGCCGGAGCTCTTGGCTGGCTGTGATGCTGTGATATTCAACCCGGCGGATGAGCGGTACGCTAGGCTTGAAGGAAGAACGCTAATAGTCCCGATCTACGGTAAGGAGGTTAGGGTTTTTGCAAACAGCTATGCTAAGCCGGATTTCGGCACGGGACTAGTGATGATATGCAGCTACGGAGATACTTCCGACATAAGGCTGTTCAGGGAGCTTGGCTTAAGGCCGACTAGGGTGATAGATGAGAATGCTAATCTAACGGAGGAAGCCGGTTTTCTTAAGGGATTAAGTGTTGAGGAGGCAAGAAGAAGGATCGTGGAGGAGCTTTCAGACAGAGGCTTACTCGTTAAAGCTGAAGAGATTTTGCAAAGAGTACCTGTCTGCTGGAGGTGCCGTACACGCTTAGAGTTCGTTGAGATGAGCGAGCTTTATCTTAAACAGGAGGAGTTCATCGACAAGGTTAGGGAAGCCTCTAGCAGAATGGTTTTTCACCCTGAGTCTATGAGGCAGATACTTGTCGACTGGATAAACAGCGTAAAGGGGGACTGGCCTATTTCTCGAAGGAGATACTATGCTACTGAAGTTCCTTTATGGTATTGTAGCAAGTGCGGCGAGCCTTATGCTCCTAAGCCTGGGAAATACTACCGGCCATGGAGGGATTCTCCAGGCGAGGATTCTAGATGTGACAAGTGTGGTGGAACTGACTTCAAGGGGGATAGCAGGGTTCTAGACACCTGGATGGATTCAAGCATTTCCCAACTCTTCGTGACGGGCTACAGGAGGGATGAGGATCTTTTCAAAAGATCTTGGATATGTTCCCTGAGGCCTCAGGGCTACGAGATAATAAGGACTTGGCTTTACTACTCTATTCTCAGAACTATCCAGCTTCTGGGCACACCCCCATTCAAGGAGGTGAGGATCAGCGGACTTGGGCTGGATGAAAAGGGTGAGGCAATGCACAAGTCTAAGGGGAACTTGGTTTTTCCCGACGAGTATCTTAAGAAGTATGGGGCGGATGCTTTCCGGTTTTGGGCTGCCTCAGAGGCTAAGCTTGGCTCGAACTACCGTTTCTCAGAGGAAAGGCTTAAGGGAGCTAGGCTCTTTCTGACTAAGCTGTGGAACATAGGACGTTTCATATCTTCTTTTGAATACGTAGATAGGAAGCCTAGAAAGCTATGCTTTCTAGACTGGCTTGCGTTAAGCGAGCTTAAAAGGGTTTTTGAAGAGGCCAAGAAGGACTATGATTCCCTTGACTTTTACGGTCCCTCGAACCTCTTAAGGAACTACGTGTGGAACTTTTTCGCAGACCATTACTTGGAGGCTGTTAAGCCTAGAGCCTATCTGCAGGGAACTAGGGAGGAGGCTGAGTCGGCCTGGTATACTCTTCACAGGGTTCTGAGAACCTGTTTAATAGGCCTCTCACCCATCATACCGTTCATAACAGACTTCTTGTTCAGAAACATATATGGAGAGTCCATCATCTACCAGTCTTTCCCAGTGCTGGAGGATGTGGAGCCTGTTGAAAGCGAAATCGCGATGCTCTTCATGAATGTCAATTCAGCTATCTGGAAGTTCAAGAAAAAGCTAGGCGTCTCTCTGAACGAAGAAATCAGCTACAAGGTTTATGTCTCAGAGAGGCTAAAGCCTCTGGAGCAGGATTTAGCAAGGATGCACAGGGTTAAGATATCGTTCAAGCTTCCGGGTGAAGGTTTTGAGAAGGTTGACGGGGTTTTCTTCGAAAAACTCTAGGTGCTAATCATCTTTCTAATCGTGTCCACGTAACTGCTTAACTCCTCCATGCTACACAACTCTTTAAACTGGAGTGAAACATATCCGTCATAAGCCTTTGTCCTCAGTATTTTAATCACTTTCTCCATAATGTTTTTTTCAATGTTTTTCAAACAGGATTCGCTTACCGTTACATGGTTCACCAACGGGACAAGTTTCTCAAGCATCTTTTCATCAAGCCTGCTAAAGCTTTCCGAGTCAAGTGTCAATCCTATTGTCTCCGACCCGATGTCTTCAATCATGGCTGCCAGTCTGTCCATGTTAGAGAAAGCAGCCTTATCCGTGCTTATGCTGATCTCAACATTGTTCTTCTCGGCTGAGGAAAGAATATTAAGAAGGTTCCTATAGAGGAGTTTAAAATCTTTTTCACAGTATGTTTCCCCATTAACGGGCATGGCCCTTAACCTTAGCACTCTGCAGCCATTTTCCCCACAGAACTTTATCCAGTTTTTAACATCATTCAAATACTTCTCATTGCTCTTAACATCTCCGCCAAGCAGGTTTAGCTTAAGGTTTAGGACTGCAACATTACCACCATTGTTCCTTATCTCGTTGAAGAACTGTAGAACCT
Source organism: Thermoproteota archaeon (assembly GCA_026414125.1). Taxonomy (GTDB): domain Archaea; phylum Thermoproteota; class EX4484-205; order EX4484-205; family JAAOZP01; genus JAAOZP01. The sequence continues at coordinate 3,547 of JAOAJQ010000062.1, read as the reverse complement.
GCTCCCTGCCTCCAGAATTCGGCTCATCGAGCTCTAGGTTTCTAATGCCTTTCTCAAAGCATTTAGCCAGGGCCTGTTCAAAACCTATTCCCTCCCTGGATGCCAAGTGGCTAATACTTGATGTATTAATGCAAATGTTCAATTGGTCTCCCACACCTAACAAGTCTCAACACGATTGTTTAACATTCTTCTCCCCATGACTTTGAACTGTAGTTTTTGCTGAAACACTTTTCTACAGGTCTGCTTGTGCTACTCGTCTCCGAAAGCAGATTATCCGTATACATTCCGCCTGCCATGTTTTCGAGACGAAGAAACCTACTAGCCACTCTTATTTTAAGCTTTCCTCCATCTAGGAGGCTTCTGTTAAAAAGAGGAATAATGCTAAAGTATATAGGTTATCGTGCCCTCCTTAGAGTCTTCAAGGAGTATTCCAATCTTTCTAAGCTCCTCTCGAATCCTGTCGGCAAGCCCATAGTTTCCAGAAGCCCTAGCCTCCTCCCTTAGCTTAACCAGTATTTCTACAAGTATTCTCTCCCTCTCTGTGGCTCTTTCAAAACCTTCTTGGAAGAATCCAAGCATCCTCCAAAGCTTGGAAAACCTGTGTAGAAGGATTTTTGAAACCGTGTTCCTGCTTAAATCCTCCAGAATCCTGTTGGCAGCATCCATGAGCGTTGCAATAGCACGAGGCGTGTTGAAATCGTCGCATAAATGGTTTAAAACCTCGGTTTCAAGCTCGTCGGCCTCCGTACTCTCCCCCTCCTCGCCCTCGCCCAGCCTAACCAGGATCTTCCTAACCTTGTCAAGCCCTTTCTTGGCAGCCTCAAGGGACTGTTCGCTGTACTCTAACGGGCTCCGGTAGTGCGTTGAAAGAATGTAGAACCTGAGAGTATCTGAATCAAACCTGCTTAAAACCTCTCTGACTGTCACATAGTTTTTGAGGCTCTTCGACATTTTTTCGCCTCCAACGTTTAAAAGCCCGTGGTGCATCCATATCTGTACGAACCTTTTTCCTGTTAACGCTTCGGATTGTGCCCTCTCGTTCTCATGGTGAGGAAATACTAGCTCAGTTCCGCCTGCGTGTATGTCGAGAGTCTCGCCTAGATACTTCATAGCCATTACGCTACACTCGATGTGCCATCCTGGCCTACCCATTCCCCAGGGGCTCTCCCAAGAAGCCTCTCCCAGCTTGGATGCCTTCCAAAGCGCGAAGTCAAGCGGATCCCTCTTGTTCCCTCCTGGCTCAATCCTGGCGCCTGCAAGGATATTATCCAATGATTGGCTCGAGAGCTCTCCGTAGCCTTGATACTTCCTTACAGAGAAATACACGTCGCCAAATGACTCGTAAGCATAACCTTTCTCCACCAGCTTTTTCACAAACCTTATTATGTCAGGGATATGGTCAGTCACCCTCGGGTTGAGCGTGGGAGGCTTTATCCCAAGCCTAAGAGTATCGAAGAAATATTCAACCATGTATTGGAGTGCAACCTCGCTCGCAGGCCTTCCCTCCTCAATGGCCCTGTTTATTATCTTGTCGTCAACATCAGTAATATTCCTTACGAAGATAACCCTATATCCCAAGTACTCCAGAAACCTTCTAAACGAATCATAGATTATTTCTGACCGGGCGTGGCCCAAATGGGCTACATCGTAGACGGTGGGGCCGCATACGTACATTCTGACCTCCCCGGGCTGCGTTGGAACCAGTTTCTCAACTTTCTTCGTCAAAGTGTTGTAAATGAAGACTTCCCTAAGATTTTTCCCAGGGCTGTTCACGCTCATTACTCTCAATCCCCATAATTATTCTTTTAAGTATTCTGTGATTCTCCTCTTTTCCCTAATGTTCTTCAGAAGCCTGCTTTCACTCAAAACCCTTCCCAAAGGTGTTCTAAGCCTTTTAGCAGCATACGTTAATGCCGCTTCAAGCGTTCCAAAACACACGGGCTTACCCGCCAGGGCCTTTCTAACGTTTTCTCTTACAAGCCAGACTCCAGCTGGCAGTAAATATCCTGGGCCGGCTTCCCTTAACACTAGCACGGCTCCCTGCCTTCTAATCCTGTTGAGATGCTCGGCGACCGCGAGCCTGGCGGCGTAATAGCAGCCGCCTATCCTCGCATAGGTCGTCCGTCCTTCAGTATCCTCGTAGTCTGAGCCTATTGCAACATCCTCTCCACCATTGATGTTCCAGACTGAGCCTGGGTGAAACATCTCTATAAACTCGTAAGCCCATTTTCCTGGGGTTATAACCACTATGAACTTATTGTCTATATGTTGAGACTCGTAAACCATATGTTCGCCAGCCTCAGGATATTCTCTGATTTTCTCCATGAGCTTCTCCGCCAGAATGCTGTCCACAGCCGTTATGCTCCACCTGGTGGGCACAAGCCGCCTGCGTTTACTTACTCCGAAAACGGCTGCGCTTAAGGCCTTCTGGATTGATGAAACCGGGACGCCCGCGGAATAGGCGTAGTATACTGCTTCGGAAGCCTTAAGATCCTTATCGTAATAGGCCTTCTCTATCACACGGTTAACCTTTATGCTTCCAGCCTCAATCCTCTCGACGAGCCCATATGGGCCGAAGGGTTGAGCATCCTCGTCAAGAATCACTCTGGCCTTAACCGGCTTAGAGAACTCTAAGGATGCTTCTGTAGGCTGGCTTGCCATTGCCATCTCTTGTGTGAGCTCGAAAAGCCTCCCTGCTTCCCAAGGGTTGTTAACCTCCACCCTGAAGATTCCCCTCACGAGGCTCGACCTGTACTCTATAAGCCTATCCAAGTCTATGCTCCACCAGGATTCAGGCTGGTCAAGGATACTCGTGTCCCCGAAGAAAGGTGGCACCAAGGGTCCCACGCCAACCTTCGGGTAGCCTATTCTCCCTACGAATACTCCAGGCGGAGAAGCACCCTCCATCACCCTCCTGTCTTCAAGCTTAAGGCTAACCACGGGTTGAAGCTTGCTGTAGCGGAGCAGTATGGGGCACTGTTTTTTTCCACAGAGTGCTCTTGACCCTAGACAGTAGATGCACTGGCTTCCGCTGGGCGCGTGGACCTCTACTCCACCGGAGGAAGCCCAGGGGAGTGAGGACTGCATGTCTTATTCAACCGGTATTCTTCTCCCGCGCTTCCTCTTCGTCAAAATTACTTCGAGAATGCCGTTGTAGTATCTTGCTTTAGCAGGCTCTTCCTCAACCTTCGTCGGAAGAGGTATTCTAACGCTGTAATACAAGGGGGTTTCCTTGAAAAGTCTTTTCGCCGAGGGGGTCTCCTTTCTGCATAGCCCTTCGACGACAAGAGAATCCTCGTAGAGCGTCAGCTTAATATCATCCTTCTCAACCCCAGGCAGGTCTACGCTGATCCTTATCTCGTTCTCGCTTTCGACAATGTTGTACAATGGTTCCACACACCCAATGCGCCTAGCCCTCCTTCTCCTAAGGTTCTCCTCGAAAATTCCCTGCATCTCCTCGAAAATTCTTTCAAAATCCTCCATCTCTCTCACCTCCTAGACGAGGCTCTGCTCAGCTATGGGCGGTATGCTTCTCATCCTCCTTATC
>JAOAJQ010000061.1 GCA_026414125.1 Thermoproteota archaeon | reverse complement strand
TCGCTGAGCTGTCTGACGTGATTTCGTTTCATTCATACGATCATCCGGATATAGTTAGAGATAAGATCGAATGGTTGCAAAATTACAATCTCCCCATAGTATGCACGGAATTCCTGTGCCGGCAGGTTGGCAACACTTTCTCAGCCATTTTACCGATTTTTACGGAGTATGGTGTAGGCTGGTATTTCTGGGGCCTAGTAGCCGGTAAGACGCAAACCTATCTACCGTGGGAGTCTAAGCCGGGCGATCCACAGCCCGCGATATGGCAGCACGACCTTCTGCGTCCCGACGGGACCCCTTATGATGAGTCTGAAATAAAGTTACTCCGGAAGTAGACTGATGAGACAGGAGGAGGTTGAGAAAGATCTCATCTGATCAACCGAGATACTTTTTACCAGATTTTCCTGCGGAATTAAGTGAGCTACCTCGTTAGCGATTTAAGCTACATTTTTCCAACTGGAAAATCTTTTTTTAAGAATGTAAATCGTAGCAGAGAACATGACTAAGAGGACAATAACCTGTTACAAAACAGGGGAGAAAATAAGAATCGACGGCTTTCTAAGTGAAAGGGCTTGGAGGCGGGCTGAAAGAACGGATGCCTTCGTTGACATAGTTAGCGGGGATAAACTCAATCTGAGGAAATGGGTAAAGGTTCTGTGGGATGACGAATATCTATATGTTGGCTTTCACATAGAGACCCCGGATGTATGGGGTACCATCGTGAAGCAGGATGATATCGTATACAATGATCCGGATGCTGAGATATTCATAGATCCCGACGGCGATACCTTTAACTACTATGAGTTTGAAATGAATGCCCTTAACACCAGGTATGAGGTTTTCTGGAGTAGGCCCCTTTATGATATTGAAAAGAAGAAATGGTTAAGCTTTGAGGAGGCCGGAGGGAATTTCAAACGGGACCTAGTGGGGATAAAGCACGCCGTGCAAATCTATGGGACGCTGAACTACCACGATGACGTTGACAGGGGCTGGACTGCCGAAATCGCTCTTCCCTGGTCGGGCATGAAGGATTTGACAAAGGGCTCTTTGCCACCTAAGCCTGGTGATGAGTGGAGGATCAACTTTTACTGTCAAGAATTCGAGGATCCAAAAAAGAGTATAACTTATCATTACATATGGGCTCCGGCTGGGGTTATTTCCTGCCACGTGCCATCCACGTGGGGACACATCAAATTTTGCGATAAAATCGTTTAAGGGAAGCGTTCTCCATTAAAACATGTTAGTTATTTTCCCTATTTCTTCACTATGCTAACTTATTCATGTATGAAGCTTCGTCGGTTCTATCAATGGATTAAAGTCTTCCAGCCAACCATTTAATTGCCTGTCGCCAGAAGACTTCATAATAATTCCATTTCATGAAGTTTATTCCCCAGTGCGGCGCCGGGTCTGATGTGAAGACGAAGCTTCTTCCCCCTCCGAACCTACAAGTGGCGATTAACACGTCTCCTTCTCCCACGGTGGCTAGAAGTTCGGATCCATCTTTAAGCAGGACCTTATTGTAGCCTAAGAGAGGAGGAGCGGTACTCCAATCTATGTTCTTCATGATAGGGTGGTCTTCCCTCAAAGCTTTTATCTGCGCTCCCTCTGGATGCTCAACCCTGTCATCCCTGTCAAGCATCTTCACGGGTAGCGCCTCCTCAACGGGCGTGTTCTGCCAAAGCGCGTTTCCATATTTCCCGGCGAAGCTCTGCCAGCCGCCCAACATCGCCAGCCCCCTCCCCCTTCTTACGAACTCTCTGATGTTTTTAACCCTATTTGGCATAACTATGTGCTCGCCATACTTGCTAGGAGTGTAGAACTCGGGATAGTATATTATGCAGTCATACTCAACGTCGCTGAGTATTAAAACATCATAGTTCAATAGATCTTCAAGGTTCTTAGGGAAACTGCTGTACGCTTCCCAAGTGGGCATATATGTTACTTCAAGCTCGCTGTCTCCCTTGAGGGCGCGGAGCAAGGGCAGGCCGAAGTTCCTGACTTCAAGATTCTTCTGCTCCACCCAGAAGGGGGAACCCGTGTAGACAAGCGCCATCGTCCCCGAATCCCCAACGTATAAGACTCTTATCATCCCTATCCACGGAGAAGAATAAACCTGTTAATTATTAAGCTTTTCCAGTAAAATCAGCATGGTCTCCAGTATAGAATGGGGAGGATACTGGCGTGTGCCTGAGTCAACAGGCTATTTGAAGGGGATCCTGACCGGTTCCCCACTAACCATAGACCGGTTGGCTGCAAGTGTCACCTCTAATGTTTTTAAACCTTCTGAATATGGGCAGAGTATTTTCGAAGCATCCTTAAGCCTGACAGCATCTATGAACGCGTCGTCCTCTATTTCAAAAATGTTCTGCTCCCCAGGAATTTCCTCAGGCTCAACGCCTGTCCGCAGGAGACGTAGAGAGTGCTCCCATCCTGTGAACAGGGCTGTCGTGTTGCCAGCGTAAATACTCAGGCTCACTCCTCCCCCGCCACCGTTTGCTGAACAAGAGGCCCAGAGGCTTCCAACAGCCCCGTTGGCCAGCTTGACATTAACCACGCTAGCGTCCTCAATATTGTAGTTTGGCGAAACCCCTTTGTTGAACCCTTTAGCAGGGTAGGCGTGAACCTCCGTAATCTCTCCGCACATGAACCTTACCAAGTCGACGGTGTGAGTCACCTGTTCGTGGAACTGTCCCCCGCTCTTCTCCTTCACGATCCACCAGTTGTAGATCGCCGCCTCAGGCGTCAGGCGGGGAGTCTGCCCAATCCATCCTCCGAGCACCAGTATCGGAGTATCTTGGCTGAGAAGCCCCTTGACCTTTTGAACACCTTTCCGGTACCTGTTCATGTAGCCGACACTCGTTAAAACCTTTTTTCTTTCAACGGCTGCAGCTATCTCCCTAGCCTGCTCGGAAAACAGGTTTACGGGTTTCTCCACGAAGAACGGTATTCCACGGTCTATGGCTTCAAACTCAGCCCCGTGGGCGAACGGCGGGACGCAGATGTAAACCGCGTCCAGAACAGTGTTTCTAAACATTTCCTCCGCCCTGTTGAAAACCATGGCTCCAGCCGCACCATACTGGAAGGATACGCTTTTAGCACGCTCAAGGTTTACGTCACAGAAGGCGGCTAGCTCTACATACGGGTTTTTAACCAGTGCTTTCAAGTGTGCGACAGCTATTCCTCCGCAGCCTACAAACCCTATTCTAACCCTTTCAGACATCCTGCTTCACCCACGATTAACGGCAGCATGGATTTAAGCATTCTACTAGAAGAGTCTAACGGTTTTTATTTCGAAATTATTCATCTCAAGCCTAACCGTTCCACCTTGAGTCTCTACTCCACGCCCTGTTTCCCTGTTTAAACAGTCAACCTCAACCGCCTGTTTAAAAGGCAGTGTTGTCAATATTCTGCAGGAGGTTTTCGAACCCTTAGCCTCGTAAACCCTAACCAGAGTATGTTCACCGTCCCGCGTTAAAGAGGATAACACTACGCTGCCCGGTTCGACTCTGAAAAAACTATGCTTCGGTGGAAGAGGCCCGTTCCCTCTTGAAACCGTTTTCGCGATAAGCATGTTGTTCGCCTCAGCAGCATGGTTCCAAGGCATATACCCCGGGTCATTCTTCTTAAACGGGATGAGCGAGTATTTAAAAGAGTGCTGAATCTTCTCCTCAAACCCTTTCTCGCTCACACCCTTGTACTCGAAGGCTACGCTTCTAAGGAGGGAGATCGTAGCAACATTGTCAACCACATTGTTCCCCGGCAGGCCGCAGTTAACTACGCACAGTCCTTTCTCACAGTCACTGTAATCAATCCAGCTCTGAGCGGGGTATTCTCCCTCCGGCCGTTCAACATGGCCGAAAGGTATTTCATGCCTTATAGTCCCATTCCTAATGCTTGTCGGGAAACACACTCTAACCCTGTACTGTTTCCCGGAGGGTTTAAGCCTAGTTTCAAAATCGATTCTCCTCAAACCATCATAAAGATGGATAAGCTGGGTGAAAGCTATGCTTATGCCAACCCAGAATCTGAGGACTCCTGAAACCCTTACCGTAGCCCTCACTGGGCCCTCCTCTAAAACCTCTATTTTAACAGGCATGTTTCTCGATTCAACATAGTCCCAGAGCTTAAGGTCCTCAATGTGGAACTCCCGTGCTATTTCAGCCAGCTTCTCCCTAACCTGCGTTGGGAGAGGGTCCCTGGGGTCGAGCATAGGCATGACTGTATACAGGTCTCCCCGGTCTATCTGAAGAATAAGATTGTTTGCGAAAGGTTTTTCAGGGTCAACGTATTCTAAACCAGTCTCCTTGTCAACTATGCTGCGAATCGTCCCATCCTCGTTGAAAACAATCCTGTAGAAACTGTTCTCCAGAGTTTTGCCGGAAACACTGAGGCTGGTTGAATATTCCTGCTCCTCGCAAGTCTCTTGCAAGCGGTAAACCCTGTAGCCGAGAGCCGGCACCTCTGCGATGAACATTACCACAGCCTCCCTCAGGCCTCCTGCCTCAACTTCCCCGGAGAACCCTTTCTCAACCCGTGTGTAAACTGTTTCCGTCGGCTCCTCGCGGAACTCAACCCTCCCGCTAACCGGAAGGTGGGGTGGCGGTGCCTCACCGTAATACTTCTTCTCAGCAAGCTGCACTGGGACCTGTTTCCCCTCGTCGTCGAAAACCCTGACAGTTTTAACACCCGGCTTAACGAAAGTAAGCCTCAGCCTTACGATGTCACGCCTATCGAAGCCAAGGGGGTTGAACACTAGAACTGGCCTGCCCTTCCCCTTGCCCGTGTCAATCCTTTCAGACAGGAATTCTAGGCTTTCACCTATAATACTGCTTGCAACCCTTTCGCTCTCCGCATACCATTGTAAAGCCTGTTCGAAAGCAGGGTCGACGCAGCTTCCGCAGATCACGTCGTGAAACTGGTTTAGAAGAACTTTCTCCCATGCCTCCTCCAGTTTTTCACAAGGATACTCGGCCCCCATTAGGGAGCATATTGTTGAAAGCTTCTCAGCAGTAATAAGAAGGTTTTCAATCTCCCTGTTTCGAATCTTAAGCCTAATCCTGCTGCTGTAGGTTCCACGCATCACCGGGTTCATATCTCCTTTGACGACCTGAAGCCCAACGGCTTTCCCGGCAACGGATTTGAAGAACTTGGAGGCAGAGGAGAAACAGATCTTTGAAGTATTCTCTTGGTTCCACCTCCTCACGGTTTCAGGAGCGTTCTGAGCCGGCACAGCCCAGTCGCCACCGCTTGGAAGAAGAACCTCGCCTGCAGTCGAGCTCCCAGACAGGCTTTCAACCATCATGCGGATATTCTTCAGATTTTCCTCCACGTTCTGCGTGAACTGTACGCCGCCGTACCCGCCGCAACAGGTTAATAACCTTGTACCGTCCAGGGCTTCCCAGAGGAATACTGGTTTAACATCTCTCTGGGAAAGGCCACGGCTAAACTGCAAGTACTCATAGCCGCAGAGCTTAGCGATCTGCGGGGTCTGAGCGTTCTGCCCGAAGACGTCGCCCAGCCAAGCGGTTTTAGTCTCACCCCCTATTTTCTCGATGGTTTTTTTAGCTAGAGCCAAGTTTCGGACGAGGGATTCTCCTGAAGGAATATTGTTGTCGGTCTGAATGTATGGGCCTGTGACCTCGATTCTTCCGTAGGAAACCAGTTTCCTCAATATCTCAAAATGCTCAGGACAAAGCATGCGGAACAGCTTCACCAGCAAGGCCTGTTCAAACATGTAAGTGTACTCAGGATTCTTCTCCATGATGTTAAGCACCTCCGTGAAAATGTGTTTCAACCTTGGAAAATACTCTTCGAAGCTCATTAAATATGCAAGGTCGTAGTGGAAAGTCGGAACCAAGTGGATCTTTACGCTGCTTGAAGACTCAGCCAACCTAGCTTCTACCTTTCAACAAGCCGGCTTGGGAACCTAAAAAACTTATCTGAAAAAGGGGGAGAACAGGTTAATGCTTGCGAGAGGGAGGAGTTCAAAAAATTTGGCTCTTAGCTTTTATAAAGGTTTAATAAGATTGTTAAAAACATGGTTTGCATGCGAGCTGGGGCTTCGAAGGAGGATATCACTCCACCCGTCGGCGTCAAGATGGGTGGTTTCGCCGCGAGATATAAGGGAGCGGAGGGGGTTCATGACAATCTTTACGCTAGAGTACTCTACCTTGAGGGGCGTGGGAACGCATTACTGCTGATCGCAAACGATCTGCTGAACATTCCGGATTCGTTAGCGTTGGAAGTGAAGAAGGAGTTGACCAGAAGGCTTGGTATAGAGGAGAACGGGATCCTGATTTCTGCGACACACACGCATTCCGGCCCATCGCTTCCCCCGGATATAACAGCAGACTTTTCCGGGGCAGGTTTGGAAAACTATTCGAATATTCTTCGCGAGAGAATCTTGGCGGCAGCCTTTAAATCCATGGAGCAGGCGAGGACGGCGAAGCTGGGCTGGGGTGTCGGGAGAGTCATCGTAGGCTTCAATAGGAGAAGCTTCAGCGGGCCTGTTGACCCTGATGTCAACGTGCTGCTTGTAACGGATGAATTCGGCAGCCCGATTGCCTCCCTTGTAAATTACGCGTGCCACGGGGTTGTCCTAGGGGACACGAATTACCTTATTTCAGCAGACTACCCCGGCGCGGTCTCGAGAATCATCGAATCGAGGCTTAACGCTAGCCATGTGGCTCTTTTCATGAACGGGGCTGATGGAGACATTAACCCTTTTACCTCATTGGGATATGCTTGTCCAGGCACGTTTGAGGATGTTGACGCTATTGGGCGAGTAGTAGCGTATGCAGCCCTTAACACTATGAGGTTCATCAAGACTGAGGAGGAGCCGGTTATAAGGGCTGTTGAGAAAAAGGTTACTTTACCGCTAGCGGAGCTTTCCGAAGAGACAGCCCGCAGGCTGTTTGAGAACCAGGAGAAATATGTTTCTGAGCTTAAGGCTAGAAACGCTGACCAGGAGACAATAATGAGGAACAAGGCTATTCTCAGCTATTATGAGAAAAATCTGAGAATGATTCGCGAAATGCCTTTAGAGAAGACTGTTGAAACAAGGTTGCAGGCGGTGCGAATAGGCAGTGCAGTGTTAGTTGGAATACCAGGTGAGCCCCTTGTTGAATTCGGTATACGCGTAAAGAAGAGTTCTCCCCTGAGCCCAACTCTCATCGTCTCCTATGCGAACGGGTACTGCGGATACATAGCTACCTCCGAAGCATATGACCAGGGCGGGTACGAGGTTACTCCGACATGGTGGAACCGTCTTG
>JAOAJQ010000060.1:1731-7317 GCA_026414125.1 Thermoproteota archaeon | reverse complement strand
CATTAACACTAAGCCAAACGTTTGAAGTAGTGCCGACTGCTATGGATGATACTGAAACCAGAGCAGGAGGCTGATTGTTCCATGTGATTGTACCCTCATCCCAACCGTCTGCATTAACAAGATCACAGATTAGCGTTCTGCTTGAAACGGGAGCATTATACATGAATAGCATAAGGTTGGCTGAAACAATTACTGAGCCTGGAGGAATCGAGTCCAGGTTAAACTTTATGAAGGAGCGCCAAACTTGAGAAGCGCTGGAACCAGCACTAACTCCTATGCGAGGAAGCGCGCCATAATTGTTACTGCTAAAGGGTCCTCCTGCAACTAAAGCATCACCTACAGGGGAAAAACGTCTGGTGAGCAGAGGAACCTCGTCGCCTACTACTCTTGTAACGATGTATGTTTTTTCTGAGCACACGATTACTGTGACTATTAAAAAGGCTAATACTATGCCTGCTTTATTCAACTCTTTTCCCCCTTAAGACGTCTCCCTAACATATAAACGTTTCCATGTTAAAGCGAACATCCAGTTCACGTTTTCTAAACGTGCTTTTTACCTTCCTGAAGAAACCTAAGCATCTATGCTTTAAAAGTTAAATAACTCCTTATGGCTTGTCAAGCTCAAATGATAGAAGAAAATAAATTTAGAAAACCTGTTTCCAGCTTTAAGGGTGCTCCATTCTGGTCGATAAATGACTTGTTGACTGAGGATAAGGTTAGGAAGGAGGTTCAGTTTTTAGGCAACGCTGGATACGGCGGTGCATTCTTCCATGCGAGAGAGGGCCTAGTCACCCCATTTCTGGGCAAGGAATGGTTCGATGCTTTCGCAGCTGCTGTAGAGGAAGCTGAGAAAAATGGAATGTTCATTTGGATTTACGATGAGCTCTGGTGGCCCTCAGGGTTTGCCGGGGGCCTTGTCCCTTTTTCCAGCTCGCGATACAGGGCGAAAGCACTTCTTATGATTTGCGACACGAGAAACTATGTAGGAGAGGACATCATCGCAAGCTTTGAGTGTATCATAGATGAAAACGGTGTACCGAAAGTTTTTAAGAGGATTTTCGAAGAGAAAGCGAACTCGGAGAAACTCTATCTTACTTTCCTAAGATACGTGGCGCCAGTTGGAGAAGCTTGGTACAACGGCTCGTGTTACGTCGACCTTCTCAACCATGATGCCGTTAAGCTATTCCTAGATCTCGCTTACAAACCTTATGTAGACCTGTTTAAGAAGCATATTGGAAGGACTATTCCAGGTGTTTTCACAGATGAACCTAACTTCTCATCGAGCAGGCCGCCTCCTAGGCAAGCCATGCCGCCTAGGGGGCCGAGAATACCGCCATTCTCACTACCATGGACGGATGGGCTTCCGGAGAAGTTCAAACAGTTAAACGGGTATGATTTGATAGATCATCTTCCGAAGCTTTTCTTCGATGTTTGCGACTACATGAAAGTGCGGTATGACTTCTGGAGGACTGTCACCCTGCTTTTCCTTGAATCGTTCTCGAAACAGATATATGAGTGGTGCGATAAAAACAATTTGGAGTTCACTGGTCACTATTTGAGCGAGGACGACCTTCTAGGCCAAACAATCCGCATAGGTGCAGCCATGCCTCATTACGAGTATCAGCATGTTCCAGGGATAGACCACTTGGGTATGCATGTCTGGAGAAGTCTATTAACTGCTAAACAGGTTTCCTCGGCGGCGAACCAGCTTGGGAAAGAAAGGGTTCTCTGCGAAGTCTATGGTTGCACCGGGAATTATCCGACTTTCGAGGATAGGAAGTGGATTGGCGACTGGCTCATAGTGATGGGTGTGAACCTGATGTGTCATCACCTGGTTCCGTATTCAATGAGAGGTAGGAGGAAAAGGGATTACGGGTTGAACTTCCACTGGGGTCAACCTTGGTGGGATTACAACTCTTACATTGAGGATCATTTCTCAAGACTGTGCTACGTGCTTTCCAAGGGAAGAAGAGTTGTAAACGTGCTTGTTATTCATCCCATAGGAAGCGCTTGGGCAAGCTATTCTCCACTCAACGATTCTACAGTAAAGACTCTGGATAGTCAGCTTAAGGAATTGCTAATGTCCCTTCTGAAACTGCACATCGATTTCGACCTTGGCGACGAGATCCTTATGGAGAAACATGCTAATGTTGAAGGGTCGAGCCTAAAGATTGGAAATGCTTCATATGATGTTGTTGTCGTACCACCCTGCTTAACACTTGCTAGAAGCACGGTTAAACTTTTAAAGGAGTTTAAAGATTCTGGAGGAGAATTAGTATTCATTAAACCGCTTCCAAGCTTGGTTGAGGGGAAGCCAAGCGTAGAGCTGGCTGAGCTGATAAGCAAATGTAGGGTTAAAGAGGATTCCAGTACTGAGTCTCTGAGCGATATTCTGCCGGATAATCGTAAAACTTTGAAAATAGATGGCGACGAGGAGGGTAATCTTCTTTACCATTTAAGGAGAGACAATGCTGGCGATATGGTTCTGTTCGTTTTCAACGTGAGCCGGGATAAGGCGGTGAAAGCCAGAATTGGACTGCCTGGTTCCTATAGTGTTAAACTGTTAGATACTCTAACCGGCTCGATATCGGAGTTTGAAGGCTACACAGAAAATGGTTGGACTTTTCTTGAACATGTTTTTGAACCGGTTTCCTCACTCCTGCTTGTTTTCTCACCAGGAAAGCCAAAAAGTAGAACCTCGCAACCTAGAAAAACCTCGGAAATACCTCTGTCTACAGGCTGGATCGTTAAGCGGGTAGATCCTAATGTGCTGGTTTTAGATTATTGCAAATACAGGACGAGTGGCGAGTGGAGTGAAAAAATGCCCCTTTGCAGGGCGAGAAAACAGATAGTTGCAGAAGGGGTTGGAACATGGTTTACTTTAAAGTTCGAATTTGAATTGAAAAATCCCCTTCCGGGAAAAGGGATTAGGCTGGTCATGGAGACCCCGCATTTGTTCAGAATTAGGATAAATGGGAAAGACGTTGCGTGGAAGGATGAGGGACACTGGGTTGACGATTGTTTCAGAATGATGAGTGTAACGGACTATTTGAAAGAAGGTGGAAACGAGATTGAGCTTGAAGGTCTTGTGGGGATCGAGCCTGAGCTGGAAAACATATTTCTAATCGGAGAATTCGGGGTTGAGCTGTCCCTTGGGAAAAACCCGGTCGTTGTTGAGGAGCATGTCCCGGTTGAAACTACGGATTTGACTAAACATGGCTACCCGTTTTACGTTGGCTCTTTCGAGTTGAGCAACGAGTTTCAATATGGTGAAGACTCTGACCATACAACGGTTATCCTAAGGCTGGACGGCTTAAGGGCTTCGCTTGCAGTAGTCTATCTAAACGGTCAGGAGGCTGGCAGGGTCTTTATGCATCCATTCACGCTGGATGTGACTCGGCTTGTAAGAAATGGGAGGAACGAGCTTAAGGTTAAGATCGTAGGGACTCTGAGAAATGCTTTCGGTCCGCTGCACTATGCTGGGGGTGATCCCCTCTACATAGGGCCGGAGAGTTTTGAAGATGAGAGACACTGGACGGACGAGTATGTGTTAAAACCTTTTGGACTGGAAAAGGCGGAAATAATTATTTTCCAGAAGAGTGCTTAGTAGTGGTGAAAGATTCACTCGTCCTTTTTCTCGGCAATTCTCTATTCGGATTTTAAGAGTATGGGTAAATGAAATGGAAGGTTTAAAAACCTCTTTAAAAGCTGCGTTCTGTTAAAACCGTTGCTGAACATAATTGTTCTCGTAAAACAGGTTCCGGATATTGAGAAGGTGAGGTTCGATGTGGAAACAGGGAGAATAGATAGGAGTTCAGCACCGGCAGAGATAAATCCGTTCGATCTCAATGCTCTAGAGGCGGCTGTACAGATCAAGGAGAAGGTTGGGGGTTTCATCACTGCTTTAAGCATGGGCCCGATGCAGGCAGTAAGCTCCCTAAGGGACGCTATGGCTAGGGGTGCTGACGACGCGATCCTTCTCGAGGACAAGAGGTTCGCTGGAGCCGATACTTTGGCGACTTCTCACACTCTCGCTGCTGCTATTAGAAAGATTGGATCCTACGATATTATCCTCTGCGGAGAGAAGACCGTTGACGGCGACACTGGGCAGGTTGGTGCAGAGGTTGCTGAGCTGCTTGAAATCCCCCACATCTATTATGTTTCAAGGATTGTCGACGTTTCTGAAAACTCTATTACAGTTATATCCGAGACTCAAGAAGCCTCCTATGCTTTGGAATCGGATTTACCGGTTTTGCTCAGCGTCACCAGGGATGTCAACAAGCCGAGGCTGCCCACCTTGAAGAGCAAGATGAAAGCAATGAAAAGCGAGGTTAAAATATGGCGTGTCGAGGACTTGAGCGGTTTTCTCGACCCGGATAAGGCTGGTTACGCCGGTTCCCCCACCTCAGTTCAGAAGGTGGTTATTCAGAAGGAGAAAACCAGGCAGGGTAGGATCTACAGACAAGTTGAAGACGGGCTTCAAGAGCTTATGCGCCTCTTAGAGTCTAAAGGGGTGATTTAAAATGGGGAGTAAGGACCAAGGTAGAAAAGTACTCGTGGTCGCAGAACTCAGGGGAGAGGCAATACACCCTGTTACTTTCGAGCTTCTCGGAAAAGGCAGGGAGATAGTGGAGCATACTGGTGGGGAACTTTGTAGCGTGGTTTTCGGCAGCAATGTGGATAAGGCTAAGGCTTCAGAACTCATACATTATGGTGCAGACAGGGTTTTCCTCTTCAATGACCCTATTTTTTCCGGTTTGAACACGATGGTTTACGCACACAACCTTGTAAGGCTTTGTAAAGAAGAGAAGCCGGACATTATCCTGCTGGGGGCAACCTGCTTCGGAAGATCTCTTGGCCCTAGGGTTGCGGCAGCGCTTAAAACAGGTTTAACAGCAGACTGCATAGACTTAAGGATAGATGAGAACGGTGAGCTAATACAGATTCGACCGGCATTCGTGGGGAACATTCTTGCGTACATTAAGACTAGGACTAGACCTGTTATGTCTACTGTGCGGTACAAGGTTATGAGGGCGAGGGAGAAGGATAATTGTAGAACCGGGCTGATTATTGAAAAAATGGCTGAAAAACTATTCCAAGGCAGAATCAGGCTTGTGGGGGAGGCAATTCCAAAGAAGCTTAACATAGCCGATGCTGAAATCATAGTCGCAGGCGGAAGGGGGCTGGGGTCGGCGGAAGGATTCACATTACTAGGGGAGCTTGCCAGCCTGCTTGGAGGAGTAGTGGGCTCGAGCAGGCCGCCTGTGGACGACGGGTGGATAAGGAAGGAGCATCAAGTCGGATATAGCGGGAGCATCGTTAAGCCTAGGCTGTATATTGCTTGCGGAATCTCCGGCTCACCGCAACATTTGTTCGGCATGAAGGATGCTGAAACCATTATAGCAATTAACAGCGATCCTTCAGCACCAATATTCAGGGTTGCTGACTACGGTATAGTAGGAGACCTTTATCAGATAATACCTCTTATGATAAAAGAGATAAAAGCCAGGAGGAGTAGCGTAGGTTGATGGAGGGTTTAATGGAGCAACTTGAGGAAATCGTCGGCAGGGAAGCGGTTGTAAGCCT